>JAPOZE010000624.1 GCA_026706225.1 Acidobacteriota bacterium | reverse complement strand
CCCCGGGGTTCGGCTGCCGCTCCCTTGAGTCGAGACCGCAAGTCCCCCGCGATACTGGCCTGCAAAGCCGACATGCATTCTCCTGGAGCTGGTTGGGCCGTCCTATTGCTTCGATGACGGCAAAAAGGGAATAAAAAGCGAATATTTAACAGACAATTGTCTGTATGTCAAGAGTTATTCGGATGAACTTCACAAACCGATATTTCTCGACGGGGAGGGTTCTCAGGCTTGGGTCAATCGGGCCAGGAGGTCGTAAAACCCGGGGAACGAGACCGAAGCGCAGTCGGCATTGCCAATCGCCGTGGGGCCGCCGGCCACCAGGCCGGCGATGCTGAAAGCCATGGCGATGCGGTGGTCGCCATGAGAGTCAACCAGAGCTCCCCGCAACGATTGGCGGCCCGGAATCGACATCCCGTCCGGGTGTTCCTCTACCGCCACCCCCATCGCCCGCAGGTTCCCCACGATGCTTTGAATCCGGTTGCTCTCCTTGACCCTCAGCTCCGCGGCGTCCCGGATGTGAATGCCCTCTTGAGTGCGGGGCGCCAGCACGGCCAGGATGGGAATCTCATCGATCAACTGCGGGATCAGCGCTCCGGACAAGCGCCCGCCCCGCAGATTGGAGGAGCGGACTCGAAGGTCACCGGCCAGTTCTCCCTGGAGCGGGTATTCATCGATGACCTCGATGGCGGCGCCCATCTCGATCAGAACGTCCACCACGGCCCGGCGCCTCGGGTTCAACCCCACCCCCCGGAAGAGTGTTTCCGAGTTCGGCAGCAGGAGAGTGGCTGCGATGAAGAAGGCGGCCGAGGAGAGGTCTCCGGGAACGGCAGCCGCCTGCGCCAGGGGTTGCTGACCCCCTCGAATCAGCAATTTACTCCCGGAACCCTGCAGGTCGACGCCGAATTGTCGAAGGGCTATCTCGGTATGGTCGCGGCTGGCGAGAGGTTCGACCACGCGGGTCGTTCCGGAGGCGTAGAGTCCCGCCAGCAGGATGGCCGACTTCACCTGGGCGCTGGCCACGGGCATGGGGTAATCGATGGCCTGGAGATCGCCGCCCCTGATGGAGAGGGGAGGCGTGTGGTCCGGGCCCGACTGGATTTCGGCCCCCATTCGGGACAGGGGGGCGATGATGCGCCGCATGGGCCGCCGCCTCAGCGAGGAATCTCCGGAAATGGTTGTCGAGAAGTACTGACCCGCCAATATTCCCGACAGCATTCGCAGGGTGGTTCCGGAATTGCCGGCGTCCAAGGGGTGCTCGGAAGCCTCCAGGCCGCGAAGCCCGCGTCCCGGGATCACCACATGGCCGGGCCCCGGCGATTCAACGCCGACCCCGAGTTGCCGGAGGCAGCTCAAGGTGCCGGCACAGTCGGCGCTGCCGGAAAACCCCCGGATGATCGTTTTCCCCTTGGCAATGGCGCCCAGCATGGCCAGCCGGTGGGAGATCGACTTGTCGCCGGGAAGCTCCACTCGGCCCCGTATGCGGCTTGAGGGTCTGATGGTGATGTTCATCAGTGGTCAGGAGAGGGGTCCGGATTGCGGGAAGGGTTGAGTCGGAAAGTGGGGAATTATACAGAACGGCCCTGGGCCGGTCAAAACGGCGGCTTGGGGGGCACGTCGGCTCCATGAGAAGTCGGCCGCCAGCCCGCAGTCGAGCCGGAGGGGGGCAGACGCGCCGCCCCGGGAGTGAGTGTCGGCGGCCCCGATGGCCCGCCCCGCGACCTGTTTTCGGTTTACCTTGCCCTCCGAACTGGTTTATTTTTGCTCGATAGCCAAGCTGGACCGATCCGATTCACGCGTTTCAGGGGCCTGGATGAATCTGCTGAAACCGCACAAACCGGGCAGTGAAGGGTTGCCGACCCAGCCGGACCGCTCCTATCGGCGGGGAATGGCGCAGTTGCGATGGCGCCACTTCAACGGAACGCCGGCGCTGGACCTGGCAGCCCAACACTGCCGCCTGGTCGATCTGAGCCTGCAATCGCTGCTGAAGCCGAGCCGACTGGCGGCCCCCGGCAGCCCCGCCCGGAACCGGAAAACCTGTTGGCTGGCTCTGGGCGCCTACGGCAGCCTGGAACTGACTCCCTTTTCTCCGCTCCGGTTGTTGTTGACCGGGTCGATTGGAGATGGGGAGGCAGGCCGGGTTGTGGAGGCCACTCGATCCCGGATGGCGGCGATGGGAATTCAGGGCGAAGTCGTTCAGCTCGGGTCGCAGGAGTGCCTGCGCCGATCTCAGGCAGATATGGACTTCTGCCTGGAGCTGCTGTCCTCTCGATGGCTGGGTGGAGCCAGGTCCGTGGGGTCCGATCTGCAGCAGCGGCTCCGGTCGACACTGGTCAAGCGGCCGGCCGTCTTTCTCTGTGACCTCGAGGGCCACTACCGGCAGATGCTGGATGGCGGAGAATCGAGTGTTTATGCCCTGACGGCCGGTCTGGACCAGGGGCCGGGCGGGTTGTGGTGTTGCCGGGCGCTGTTGCAGGCCTTGAGGCTGCTTGCCGGAACCGGCGACCCCGTCCGGATTTTGGCAAAGGGAGGGATTACTCCCGGGGAGTGGACCCAGCTTGGGGCGATTCGGGAACGCCTGCTGCAGGTTCAGACCCATCTGCATTTCCTGGCGGGGGCGGCCGAGTCGGACCTGTTGGGCGAGACCGGAGTTCAAACCGCCCGATTCCTGGAATTTCACGATTCCCGTCAGCTTCCGGCGCTGGAATTGCTGGTGAGAGATATTCTGAGGCAAAAAAGGAAACTGATGGCCCTCTTTGAGGGTTACCTGGAGCGCAACAAGGCGGCCTTTCTGAAAGGAACCGAACCCTTCAAGTCTCAATACCTCAGGTTGGTTTCTCAACCGGAACAGGGTAGCGAGGAGGAGACGCCCCAACGCTGGATGAAGGTGTTTCGCCTGAGTCAGATGGAGCCGGAGGTCGTCCAGCCCCCGATGGTTTCCCGGCTGCAGGCGCAACTGCACCAGTGGCCGGCCCGCTATTGGCGGGTTTCCGCCATGCACGCCGACTTTCGGGGCATCCTCAAGACCAAGGGAAGGGTGGGGCCGACGCTGCGGCGAATGCGCGACCTGGGATTCCTTGCCCGCTACCTGCCGGAGTTCGCTCGGCTGGACTGCCTCCCCGGGATTGCCCGAGGCCGCAGGTATTCGATCGATGAGCACACGCTGCGGGCGGTCGATCGCCTGGACCTGGTGGCCAATTCAACCGACCCGGGCCTGAGGGACTATCGAGGCTTGCTGGAGCAGGTGGAGGACCCTTCGATCCTCTACCTGGGCCTGCTCTTGCATGAGACCGGCTCCAACGGGTCCGATCGCCTGTCCGGCAATGGCCAGCCTATGGCGGTTCGCGCCTTGCAGCGCCTCAATGCCTCGCCTGAGGACCGGGACAAGGTCCTGATGCTGGTGACGGAGCAGACCTTGCTCGCCCATGTATCGCAAAGGAGAGACTTCGATGATCCCCAGATTGTCCAGGAGATCAGCTCGGTGGTGGAGACCACCGACAATCTGAACATGCTGTTGCTGCATACCTTTGCGGACTTGACTTCGGTGGATGAGACCGCCTGGTCGGAAAGAAACCGATTCCTGTTGTGGTCCTTGTATTTCAGAGTCATGGACCGTCTCATGTTCGGGCGGGAACTGAGTGGGGCCGAGCACGCCAGGGTCGCCGAGATTCAGCGCGGTGTCCTGGAGCAACTGGCCGGGGAACTGTCCGTGGACTCGGTGTTGAACCATTTTTCTTTCCTTCCCGAGAAATATGCCCTTTACACGCCCCTTCCCCAAATCGTGGCCCACGTTCGTCTTTGTGAAAATCTGAAGGAACAGCCTTTGGCAAGCGAGTGGGTTGCCAACCCGGATGGCGGTTACTACGAACTCCACCTCTCCACCCGCGATCTACCCGGGCGTTTTGCCCAGATCACCGG
>JAPOZE010000497.1 GCA_026706225.1 Acidobacteriota bacterium | reverse complement strand
GACAGCTGGAGGCGATGAGGCGAATGGGCGAGCCTTCCAGTTGGCGGATGTTCGACTTGGTGTTGCTGGAGATGAAGAATGCAACGTCGTCCGGGAGTTCCACTCGTTGCAGCGCGGCTTTCTTCCGCAGAATGGCCACTTTGGTCTCCAGGTCCGGGGCCTGGATGTCTGCAATCAGCCCCCACTCGAAGCGGCTGATTAGACGCTCCTCGAGGGTCGGGATTTCCTTCGGGCGGGAATCGCTGGAGATGACGATCTGCTTTTGGGCGTCGTACAGGGTGTTGAAGGTGTGGAAGAATTCTGCTTGGGTCTTTTCCTTGCCGGCCAGGAACTGTACGTCGTCCATCAGCAGCACGTCGATGTTCCGGTATTTCTCTCGAAATCCGGCGGTCCGGCCGTAGCGGATGGACGCGATCATGTCGTTGGTGAAGCGTTCCGTGGGGACGTAGGCGAGGTTGACGTTGGGATGCTCGATCTTGATCGAGTGTCCGATCGCGTGCATGAGGTGGGTCTTGCCCAGGCCGACGCCACCGTAGAGGAACAGCGGGTTGTAGCTTCTGGTTGGACGTTGCGCGACTGCCAGCGCAGTGGCGTGGGCGAATTGGTTGCTCGACCCGACAACAAAATTGGCGAACGTGTAACGTTGATTCAGGTTGCACTCGGCGGTGCCGACGTAGGAGCCCGACAGGCGGGGTGACGAGATCAGGTCCGATTGCGGCTCTTCCAGATCCGCGCGGAAGACAATTTCCGCATTTGGAAACCCCATCTCTCCCATCTTGGTTTGCAGCAGATCTCCATATTGGTGAGAGATCCACCTGCTGAAGCGGTTGTTGGGAACCCGCACCACGAGTCGCCGTGAGGCCTGTTCGTAGCGAAGTTGGGATGTGGCCTGGAAATAGACGGCCATATTCTCGGGTGAGATCTGCCCCGCAGCTTCCAGGGAAGCTACGATGTCGTGCCACAAATCCAAGGCCGGCTCTCTCCTCCCGATCCCTCGGTTGACTTTGTGATGAAAAAACGGGCCTGTCGACGCACAGCCCGTGGTCATTTTCGGTCTCGGTCCGAAAAGAAGGTAGCATAGCCTGTCTCGGTGGCGAAAGAAGTTTCTTTCGCGGTTCCGGCAGAAGCCTCATCGGTTCCCGGAAATTCGTTTATCTCCTTTCGTTTAACGAACAAAAACGAGCCGGGAAGTCAGGTTGTGTGACAGGGAGCGCCCTTTTTCCAGTCCTCGCAAGGGTTTTTGAAAATTTCGTAAACGTCGGGCCTGGATGGGCCTTGCCAGCGGCAGTCCTTGGGTGTTTTTTTGACGTTTTGGGTGTTTTCCCGGTCGCTGGTTCGACTCCCGCCGGAGCCGGGCCGGCGATGAGGCGGTAGCATTGGGGGATTGTGGCGGCAACTTGGGGGCGTCGACGCCGTTCAGGAGTTGATGAGCTCTTTCAGGTCCTTGCCCGGTTTGAAATAGGGAACCCGCTTGGCGGGAACGTGGACCTTGGCGCCGGTCTTGGGATTACGTCCGATGCGTGCCGCGCGGTTGCGGAGCCGAAAGCTTCCGAAGCCTCTCAATTCGACTTTGGTGCCGCTCTTAAGAGATTGGACGATGCTGTCGAGGACGGCCTGGACGACCACCTCGGCTTCCTTTCTGGTGAGGCTTGAGCCGCCGGCGACCCGCTCGACCAGTTCGGCTTTAGTCATTTTTTTGTTCTCGCTGCGTCGATGGCTCGCTGCTTGAGGCCGCCCAGTTGTCTGCCCGCCAGTTCTCCAATGGAGGTCTTGCCCACCTCCGGGCGGTAGGACCAGGTTTCCCGGTGGTCCCGTTCAACCAGGGCCTTCAGGGAAAGGCCGATTTTCCGCTCGAGAAGATTGAGCTTGATGATCTCGAAGTCGAGCTCCTGACCCACCGAGACGTGGGATGTGGGGTCCTCGACCCGCTCTTCGGACAGCTCGGAGATATGGCAGAGCCCCTCGACGCCCTCGTCCAGCTCCACGAATGCGCCAAACGTGGTCAGTCGCACGACCTTGCCCTGGACGCGATCGCCAACCTGATGACGCGAGAAAAAATCCTCCCACTTGTCGGGTCCCAGCTGCTTGATCCCGAGCGACAGGCGTTGGCTTTCGCCGTCGACACTCAGCACCACCGCGGTGACCTCGTCCCCTTTCTTGAGAACCTCCGACGGGTGCTTGATCTTTTTTGTCCAGCTCAGGTCGGAGATATGGACCAATCCCTCGATTCCCTCCTCCACCTCGACAAAGGCGCCGAAATCGGTCAGGTTTCGGACGATGCCGTTGACCACGGAATTGATCGCGTAGCGCTCCTCCACCGAGTCCCAGGGATTCGGTTCGGTCTGTTTCATGCCCATGGAGATGCGCCGGGCCTTGGCGTCGACGTCGAGGACGACAGCCTGGACCTGGTCGCCGACGGAAAGGATCTTGGAAGGATGCTTGATCCGGCGGTTCCAGGTCATTTCGGAAATGTGAATGAGCCCCTCGACACCCTCCTCCAATTCGACAAAGGCGCCGTAGTCGGTGATGCTGACCACCACCGAAGGGACGCGGGATCCGCGCGGGTACCGCTGGGCCACGGTGTACCAGGGATCGGCGGTGAGCTGCTTGTATCCCAGGGAGACCTTCTCGTCGATCCGGTCGAACTTGAGAACCTTGACGTCGATCTTGTCTCCGACCTTGAAGAGGTCGGATGGGTGGTTGACCCGGCCCCAGGACATGTCGGTGATGTGAAGCAGGCCGTCGATTCCGCCCAGGTCGACAAAGGCGCCGTAGTCGGTGATGTTCTTTACGACTCCCGCAGTGACCTTCCCCTCCTCGAGGCTGCGGAGGGTTTCCTCCTTCCGCTTGAAATATTCTTCCTCCAGGACGGCCTTTCGCGACAGGACGATGTTGCCGCGGCGCTTGTTTACCTTGATCACCCGGAGCTGGAGTTCCTGGTCGCGCAAGCTGTCCAGATTCCGAACCGGATGCATGTCGACCTGGGACCCCGGCAGGAAGGCACGAACCCCGATATCGACCGAGAGCCCCCCTTTCACCCGCTCGATGACGCGCCCCTGGATCACCGCCTGTTCCTGGTAGGCGCGTTCGATGCTGTCCCAGATCTTCATTCTCTCGGCCTTCTCGCGAGAGAGAATCACGCCGCCGTCCAACGTCTCCGAATTCTCCATCAGAACGTCGACGGTGTCGCCGGCCTTGACGTTGACCACCCCGCCCCGCTCGCGGAACTCGCCGATGGGGACCAGACCTTCGGACTTGAATCCAATATCCACCAGAACATGGGAATCGGAAACCTCGATGACCGTTCCGGGGATCACCTCGCCCTCGGAGAGGTTCTTGAAACTTGAACCGTACGCTTCGACCAGCGCATCGCGATCAAGGTCGTCGGCGATCTCGATGGTGGGGAGCGCGACGTTCGAAAGCCCCGCAGCAATCAGGCTTTCCAGCTCTTTGTCGGTTCCAGTTGGAGCCATCCGCAAAGTTCCTCCTGCTGGCCGGCGCCATCTATCCTGGCGGACTGCAAACTCCCCCCTGTTCTCACCGGCCGACATATTCTTTCAGGGAGGGAACAATCAGAATAGGCTATTCAGTCCGCCTTCCGCAACCGCCACGGCGCGTGAGGCTGTTCATTTACCGCCGGTACCCCCGGATTGTCAAGAACCGCGGGCCGGGCCGGCTCGACTGGGCGCGGCCGATTTGCTAAACTTCCTGGCGGCTGCATGCGAGGCGAGTGAGAAAGGGGAGCGGTCAGAGATGAAGGCAGGCATCCATCCCGACTACGGCGTCGTCACGGTGCGCTGTGCGTGCGGCGCGGGGTGGGAAACCCGATCCACCCACAAGGGCCAACTGCGCCTCGATATCTGCTCCAGTTGCCACCCCTTTTTCACCGGTAAGCAGAAGCTGATAGACACCGCAGG
>JAPOZE010000008.1 GCA_026706225.1 Acidobacteriota bacterium | reverse complement strand
CCGTCTCCCCGTTGTAGATCTCCAGGTGGAACACGCTCGGGCTGTCGTTGACCTCTCCCGTGTTGACCAATGCCAGGTTGCTCCGGTTCTCCCCGTTCTGCTGCAGCCCCTCCACCCAGGCCTCCCTGTCGAAGTCCTCTCCTTCCGGCACCGCGTTGTAGAAGACCCCGTACCGGCCTCCCCCTCCCTCTGAACTCGTCCTGGCCCCGATCACCACTCCGCTCAGGTCTCCCTCTTCCGCCGTGACGAACAACGCTCCCAGGTAGAAGCCTCGGCTCCTGCCCAGCTTCGCCGTCTCCTCTCGGCGCAACGCCTCCACCAGCTCGGGAACGATCGCCTGCTCGCCCGCTTCGAGGGTCATGCTGAAGCCCACCACCTTCTCGTCCCCCTGGATACGCTCCGACACGAACTCGAAGTCCAGCGTCCTGGGCTCGTCCGAGAAGTTCGTCACCGTCAGCTCGCTGGTGAAGTCTCTCGTCTCCACAATTACCGGCAAGGTCTGGGACATCTTTCCTTCCAGGGAACCGGCCGTCACCGGAAAGATGAACGACCCGTCCGAGTTGGCCTGGTCGTTGATCACCCCGTAGGCGTAGAAGGGCGCCTCTCCCTCCACCCGCTCCACCCTGACGTAGCCGCTCTCCACACTGCCCAGCAGACCTGAAAACTGGTGGAACCCTCCCGGCTCCAGCGTTACGTCGTCCAGTATCCGGGCCGTCGCGTCTCCTGCGTCTCCCGAGTAGATGGTGGTCCTCAGCGTGATGGCCTCCTCCCCGGGAGCCCCCATGTTCTGGAAGGCCACGTTGGAGCGGTCCCGGCTGTTCTGCCTGAGACCGCACAGGTAGACTGGCTCGGTAAAGCCCTCCTCCTTGGCTATCCCCAGGTAGGCCAGGCCCGCCCTGCCGTCAGGCACCACCGTGGTGGTCCGCACCACCGCCCGCACCTCCGAGCCCAAGGGCGCTTCCAACCGCAGGGTCCCCACCTGGTTGCCCGTCTCGGGAATCGGTACTCCCAGGCCTCTCAGATAGTCCAGGGCGTTGGTCCGGATCTGCTGCCTGCCGGCAGGCAGACGGTCTGAAGCCGTGCCGCTTCTCTCTTCAGGCTCGTCCCTGGAGGTGTAGGTGTAGTTGAGCATTACTGCCTCGTCCCCCCGGTTGGTCAGCGTCAGCTCCGAGGTGAAGAAGGAGTTGTTCCGGCCCGTCGAGGTCAGGATCACCGGGACGAACAGCGATCCAGTCCCATCCTCCATCTCCTCCTCTGTTGCGTCTTCCATTTCCACATCGATTACCCGCACCCGGATCGCCTGCTCCCGGGTCCGCTCCCGGTCTCCTTCACCACTCGTTGCTTCGACGACCAGGATATATTCGTTGTCTGCCGCCGGGCTTGCCGGGTCCTCACTTTCCACATCCCCCGGATTCTCGTAGTCCGGCGCTTCCGTGAAGCTCAACTCTCCCGTCTCCGCCTCCACCGTAAACTGCCCCCCGTCCACGCCTCCCGCAATCGCGTAGCCGGTCACCTCGTCCTCCTCGTCCCAGTCCATCGCCTCCAACTGCGCTACCCTCGTCCTGTTCTCCTCCACCTCGAACGGACCAAGGCTTGTGATCTCCGGCACCCGGTTCTCCAGCTCGCTCATCCCGAAGCTCCCCTGGCCCCTGGACGATCCCCCGCAGCGGTAGCTGTAGCTGCCTGCTCCCTCTCCGCTGAAGGTCATCCTTAATTGGCAGGATTCTCCCCCGTCGAACTCCAGGCTCAACGCCCCCGTGATCCGGCTGGTATAGCGGTACCCGTAGCTGCCCACGTGGGTGGCCGTTACCTCCCCTTCTCCGTCCAGCTCGTCTTCTTCGAACCGCAACCCTTCCCCGAACCTCAGCTCCCGGTCCCGCGAACTCCCCTCCAGCAGAAACGCCTCCAGCATCAGCTCCACCCCCTCCAGGTCCTCGGCCCGGAAGTTGGACCGGTGGAAGGGTTCGAGCGGCATCGTCACCTCAACGGCTTCCGACACCCGCCCGTTGCCTGCCGCATTGACTGCCCGCAACTCAAAGGCATAGACCGTCCCGTTGAGCAGGTCTCCGACCGTATACCCGGTGGCGTTGACTTCATCGGGTGCGCTGTCCGGGACGGGTGTCCACTCGGCGAACTCTTCCCGTCCCTCCTTGAAACGATACTCGTAGCGCCGGATGGAAGAACCTCCGTCGCTTTCCGGCGGGCTCCACTCCAGCCGCACTGCCTCGTCCCCGGGAAGCGCCGTCAGGACCGTCGGCGCCTCCGGGGGAAACAGCAGGCCACCTCCTCCTCCACCGCCTCCACCGCCGAAACCGCCACCAGCAAGCGGTGTGGCCCGCACCGTTTCAATCGGTCCCTCGCCCAGCCCGTTGACCGCACGCATCTCGAAGATGTGCTCCCGGCCGCCGGCCAGATTACCCACCGTCACGCCCAGTTCCTCCCCGCCCACGCTCTTCCAGGGGCCCAGCCCCTCGCCTACCGCCGCGTACCGGTACTCGTAGCGAACTATGGCTGAGCCCCCGTTATCGGCCGGCAGGTTCCAGCTCAGCATCACCGACCGGGTGCCGGCACTCGCCTCCAGTTCCAGCGACGAAATCGGCTCCGGCGCCGTTGCTGCCGGAGTCAAGACCCGCATCTGCAGCGTTGCTTCACTGTTCGGCTGGTTGCCCAGGTACGACAAGGCACTCCCGGCTGCTATCCGGATCCCCAGCGTATAGTTGCCCGCTACGTCGTCGGTCCTCGGGGTCAGGGTGAGGCTAAAGGTCTGGCGAGAGATGCCCCTGACAAAGTCGTGGTTTCGCAGTGTCCCCCGACCAGGGATGCAGTAGAGTGGGTTGTTTCCACTATCCCTGCAGTCGGTTTCCACCTGGATCTGGATGTCGTTGCTGTCGAAACCGGTCACCGCCTGAGAAAAGGCGATTCGAAGCGTGAAGGGGCCCGCCACCGGAGACGCCTCCAACGAGGTGATCTCGACCGTCAACGAAGCTTCCGTACTCCCTAAGACCGACTCCGACCAGGGGCCCGCTCCCTCGTCGTTGGTTGCCTGCACCCGCACCTCGTAGAGCGTGGCATCATCGAGCCCGGTCAGCGTCCAGGTCAGCCCTGTCCCCGCCTGGACTTCGGTGAAGTTACTGCCGCCATATTTCCGATAGCCCACCCGATAGCCCGTGATGTCTGAGCCTCTGTTGTCCGGTTCGGTCCACTCAACCCTCAGGCTGTCGACAGTCGGCTCCAATACAGGCGAGACCTCCGGCTTCCCAGGAGGCTCATCCTCGTCCTGCACACTGACTTGAATCTCCCGCTCTGCCGTCAGCGCCCTCGATCCTGCCCCGCTGGTCACTCTCACCATCACCACGTACTCGTTGTCCCCGGCTGGACTCGCCTGGTCGAGCGGAGTCTCGTAATCGGGCGCCTGGCTGAAACCGAAATCCCCCCTGACCTCGTCGAGCCAAAACCGGTTGCGGTCGGCTCCCCCGGAGATCGCCCAGCCCGTCACCTCGTCTCCGTCGTCGGAGTCGGTGGCCGCCAATTGCCAGCGCTCGGTACGGTTCTCGACGGTGGTGAGGACCGCCGAACCCGTGACCTCGGGGGCCGTATTGGAATCCCCCGTGGTGTTGGTGACCGGGTGGTCGTTCAGATCATCCGCCTGGTTGCCCACCAAGTCCTGTACTGGCCTCGCCCCCGGCGTGTAGGTCACCGTGATCCCCGTGTCCCCGCTCGCCACCGCCGTCGCCAGGGTCAGTTCCACCACCCCGCCATTCATCGCAAGGCTGCTGACGTTCCGCTCCACGCCCCCGACCTCAACCGTGAAATCGTCCTTGTCCGGCGTCCAGGAGCCCGAGCGGAGCCCCTCGCCATAGGTCAGCGCCAGCAGGGCCTGGTTGACCGCCGCCCCCAGCAGCACCGGCTTGACGCCGTCCACCCTGT
>JAPOZE010000085.1 GCA_026706225.1 Acidobacteriota bacterium | reverse complement strand
GAGGAAGGACAAGCGGCGCCGGCAGCCCAACCCGCCGCGGCCGCCAGTCCCGACTCCGGCGCGGGCGACGACGACATTCCATTCTAGTGCTCATCGGCAAGCAGATCGGCCCTTACCGAATTCTCTCCAGAGACCGGCTGGCGGACACGCGCACCTTCTTCAAGGCAACCCACATCGAGCGGCGGGAGACCGCCGCTCTCCTGTTCCTGAATCGCCCGCCGCGCCAGGAAGACCCTGCCGAATCGCAATTCCTGCAGAAACTGGCTCTCTACGCCACCCTGGACCACTCCAACCTGGAGCGGATTTTCCCCATCGAGGTCCATGAGAATCATTACATTCTTCCCATGGAGTTCATGCATGGGACCACCCTGGCCGAGAGGATCGGCGCGGGCCCTTGCGACTTCGACCAGGCCCTTCAGACAGCCATTCAAGCCGCCCGCGCACTGCTGGAGGTACACGAGAACGGCCTGGTCCACGGACGCCTCACCTCACGCAGCCTGTTCCTGCAGGAGGGCAACCAGGTGAAGCTGCTGGACGCCGTCCTGCCCTATCTACCGCCCAACCTGGTCTTGCAGGATCCGGAGGCCCCGGAGCCTCAGGAACCGCACCCAACGCCGGGTCAGCCACCCCTGCTGCATCTCAGCTACCGGGCGCCGGAGCAGGTGCGGGGAGAGCCGGGAGATGCCAGGAGCGACCTGTTCTCCCTGGGGGCCGTGCTTTACGAACTGTCTCTGGGGGAGTTTCTCTTTACGGGTGAGGACGGAGCCGCGCTGGACCGGCAGATTCAGGACCGCGAGCTTCCCCGGCTGATTTCCGTACGGCCCCAGACTTCGCCGGGCTGGAGCCGCCTCCTGGGGGCCCTCCTGCAAAAGGATCCGGCCGACCGATACCCCTCCGCCTACGAGCTGCTGAGTGACCTGGAGAAGCTCAACTACGGGTTCAGCCTGGACAAATTGGCGTTCCGCCCGGCCAACCCCAGGCTCACCCGCCGCGGATTCTTCAGGAGCTTTACCGGAGATCCCGAGGAGTGATCACCCCCCCCGTCTCCGACGATGGGTGGAGAGTGGTGAGTTAATCGATCGACACGCAAAGCATCTTGTCGATCTCGGCGCAGTCCTTCAAATGAGTCCGGCCCCCGCCCGACTTTGAACCGGTTTGCAGCCACCAGGCGCTTACGTTTGTTTCAGGCAACCAGTTCCCTCACCGTGTCCGCAATCCGATCGGCGCTGAGACCGTAGTAATCCAGCAACTCATCCGGCTTGCCGGAACGGGGGACTTCCCGAACAGCCATCTTGTGGACGCTGATGTTCCGATTGGCCACGGCGTTCAGCACGGCATCCCCCAGTCCCCCTTCGCTGTAGTGTTCTTCCACCACAATGACGGTCCTCCCGCGGCCGCCGGCCGCCTCGACCAGGCCTGCCTCGTCCACCGGCTTGACGCAGTAGGCATCCATCACCCCGACCGGAATCCCCTCGGACAGGAGCAGGTCGTGGGCTTTCAGCGATTCATGGAGCGTCACCCCGGCGGCCACCAGCAGCAACCGGTCCCCTTCGGAGGAACGCAACAGCTTGCTTCCGCCCACGCGAAAGACTTCCCGGTTGTCGTAGAGGACGGCCGTCTTGGGCCGGCTGGTACGGATATAGACCAGGCCCGGGTGCTCGGCGGCCAGGGCCACCACCCGCTCGGTCGAAACAGCGTCGCCAGGATAGAAGACCACCGAACCGGGCAGGGAACGAAACATGGCCAGGTCCTCCAGGCCCATCTGAGACGGCCCGTCCTCTCCAATGGAGACGCCGCAGTGAGACCCGACGCACTTGATGTTGGCCCGGGAGATGACCCCCATTCGCAAGTGATCCATGCCGCGTCCGAAAAACGCGGCAAAAGTGGAAGCAAAGGGCACCTTGTTCTTCTTGGAGAGACCTACGGCAGCGCCGACCATGTTCTGCTCGGCAATGAAGCATTCGAAGAAGCGATCGGGAAAGGCCTGCATGAACTTCTCCGAGAAGGTGGAGTTTTTGGTATCGCCGTCCAGAGCCACCACGTTGTCGTAGCACTCTCCAAGCTTGACCAGCGCGCTCCCATAGGCTTCCCGGGTGGCTACCGGATCGCCCCTCTTGAACTCGGGTTCCCTCAAGCGGGCTCGAGGACGCCTGGCGACCTCGGCTTCTCCGGGACCACGAAAGGGCTCGGGAGCTGAATTCAGCGGGAGTTCCTGCAGGGCCCCGTCGAGCTGCCCTCCCTTCTTCAGGGCCTTGCCATGCCATCCGTCCCGGTTTGCCAGCAGCGATACTCCGTGCCCCTTCTCGGTCCGGGCCAGCACGGCCGTGGGGCGGTCTTCCACCCCTTCCGCCTCTTCGAAGGCCGCGATGATCTGTTCAAAGTCGTGCCCGTCTATGGAGACCGCATGCCAGCCGAATCCGGCGAACTTCCGGGCATAGGCCTCTACGTCCCAACCGTGCATGGTCGCCTGGCTCTGCCCCAGGCGGTTGATATCCACGATGGTCACCAGGTTGTCCAAGCGGTAGTGGGCGGCCATGGCCACCGCCTCCCAGACCGACCCTTCGGCGCTTTCGCCGTCACCCATCAGCACGTACGTCCGGCTCCCGGACCGATCCAGGTACTTGGCGCTCAAGGCCATCCCCACCCCTGCCGAAAGGCCCTGCCCCAGCGAACCGGTGGCCACGTCGACCCACTTCGACCGGGGCGTGGGGTGACCCTCCAAGTCACTCCCGAAGCGCCGCAGGCTCAGCATCCGGTCGGCTTCGATCACCCCTGCCTCCACCCAGGCGGCGTACAGGAGAGGAGCCGCGTGCCCCTTGGACAGGATGAAACGGTCGCTGTCCAGGCTGAGCGGATTCTCGAAATCGACCCGCATGACGTGAAAGAAGAGGGCCGCCGCCAGGTCGGCGGCGGACAGGCAGGAGGTGGGGTGCCCCGAGCCGGCTTCGGAGGTCGCCCGCAGGGAATGGACTCGAAGGCGAGTGGCAATTTCCTTCAAGCGGTTGTGAAGTTGGTGGTTGTTCATAGGTGTGATGGCTACCCTCAGGCGCCGAGCTCGACCACGACCGGAGCGTGGTCCGAGGCGGTCAGCCCCTCTTTCTTTTTTCGATATTCCCGGTCTATGCCGGCCGATCTGATCCCTTCCTTCAACACAGGCGTCACCAGCAGAAAGTCGATCCGCAAACCGTGATTCTTGTAGAAGGCCCCCGCCCGATAGTCCCACCAGGAGAACGCCTGCTCACGGGGGAACAGCTCACGGTAGGCGTCCAGCCAGCCCCACTCCAGCAGCCGCTGAAACCGGCTCCTCTCTTCGGGGGTATGGAAAATTTCCCCGCTGAATTCCTCTTCGTTCCAGGAATCCAGGGATGTGGGACAGATATTGAAATCCCCGCACAGAACGGCGGGCTCCGACGAATCCCGTCGCTCCTCCAGGTGCTTGGCCAGAGATTCCAGCCACTTGAGCTTGCGAGGGAAATCGGCATGCCCCACGCTCTTGCCGTTGGGGCAATAGAGCGTGGTGAAGGTCAACCCGTCCACTTCAGCCGAAATCAGGCGCGCACCCATTGCCTCCTCTCCAGGAAGCCCCTTTTTCCGGATTGCGGGAGGTTGGCGGCTCAAGATTGCCACTCCGTTCCAGGCCTTCTGGCCATGAACCAAGGCATGGTACCCCCGGGCCTTCAATGCCTCGAAGGGGAAATGCTGCTCGGCCATCTTCAACTCCTGCAGGCCAACCAGGTCAGGCTGACGCGCTTCCAGCCAGTGCAGGAGAAATTCGAACCGGGCACGCAGCCCGTTGATGTTCCAGGTGGCGACTTTCATGGCAGAGAACTTGTCTGAAACACCCCTGTTTCGCCCCGATGAGTCGTCCCGTCGTATGGGACGGCGGCGCGCCTAGGTGAAAAGTGAATAGTGGCCAGTGGTTAGTGGATAGTTATTTAATCGACACGTTCAGCAACTGAAAC
>JAPOZE010000224.1 GCA_026706225.1 Acidobacteriota bacterium | reverse complement strand
GCCCAATATCTCCATCATAAACTCCTGGCAAGGCGTGAGATGCACAAACTGACAAATGCCATATTATCACAAGTTTAGACCGCATCCGCCCACCGGGCCGCCAGATAGTCCGTCAAAAGGGTCGATCCCGTGCACGGACGTGGCCCGGTTGTCAGGGCTTGCAGGCACTAACGCCGGCCGTTGAAATTTCAAGGTCGGCCCCATATAGTGTCGCCGGCGACCGGACTGGTAGCACCCGTATGACAAAGACACATCCATCCTCCAAGGTGAAGGTGGGCCTGCTGCAGATGGCGAGCCGCCCGCAACCTCGAGACAATCTGGAGAAGGTCCGGGAGGGCATAGGCCGGGCGGCCGACCGGGGGGTTCAGATCCTTTGCCTGCAGGAGCTGTTCCGCTCGCAGTACTTCTGCCAAGCGGAAGACGAGGCCTGCTTCGACCTGGCCGAGTCGATTCCGGGCCCCACCACCGAAGTCTTGTCGGGGCTGGCCCGGCGACATGAAATGGCGATGGTGGTTCCACTGTTCGAGAGAAGGGCGGCCGGGGTCTACCACAACACCGCGGTCGTCCTGGATGCGGACGGGGCCTTGCTGGGCAGCTATCGCAAGATGCATATCCCCGACGACCCGCTCTATTACGAGAAATTCTACTTTACTCCGGGGGACCGGGGTTACCCGACCTTCGAGACCCGCTACGGCAGCATCGGCGTGCTGGTGTGCTGGGATCAGTGGTATCCGGAGGCCGCCCGCCTGATCGCCCTGGGCGGGGCCCAGATCCTCTTCTTTCCCACCGCCATCGGATGGCACCCCTCGGAGAAGCACCAATCCGGAGCCGCCCAGCAGGAGGCCTGGAAGACCATGCAGCGCTCCCACGCCATTGCCAACGGGATCTTCGTGGCATCGGTCAACCGCGTGGGCTTCGAATGCCCCGCGGGCGGCGAAGGTCTGGAATTCTGGGGAGGTTCGTTCGTGTGCGATCCGTTCGGCGTGGTGTTGACGGAAGCCTCCCGGACGGAGGCGCTGCTGGTGGCGGAATGCGACTGGGGTCGGATTGAGGAAGTCCGGCGCCAATGGCCCTTCCTGCGAGACCGCCGCATCGACAGTTACGGGCCGATCGTCAATCGCCTCCTCGACCGTTCGCCGGCCGGCTGAACGAGCGGGAGCGGAGCGGTGACGAAAGCGGGCTGGCCCTGTGGGGGCTCGGCGCCTGCCGGCGCGCCAGGTTTGTGAAAGAGGGACTACCCTCGGAAAGGAAAGGGACCGATGCCATTCTCTCGATGGACCATGGGCCGCGGGCTGAAGAAGGCCGTCCTTGCCTTGTTGGCGATCGTTTTCAGCCTCAACCCGGGGGCCGCCACGGGCGCAGCCCAGGAGTCTGCCGCAACTGCGGAGGCCCCCAGGAATTGCTTGTGGCAAGTATCTTCCGAGAAGGGCACCCTGTTCCTGGTGGGCACCGTGCACTTGCTGAAACCCGGGACCCCTATCGACTCGCCGGCGGCGGAAGCAGCCTTTGAGCAGGCCCAAGCGATTCTGCTGGAATTGGACCTGGACGACGCCCAGTCGTCGGCAAGCCAGCAATTGTTCGCCCGCAAGGCATTGCTCCAGGGGGAGACGCTCAAGGACAAGGTCTCCTCCGAGACTCTGGCTCTGGCCATGGAGAAGATCCAGGCGATGGGCCTGCCCTTTGACCGGCTCCGCTCCCTGAAGCCCTGGGCTCTGAGTCTGACTCTTACCCTGTTCAAGTTGCAGACGCTCGGATTCGATCCCAGGCACGGCGTCGACCGCTATTACTTCGACCAGGGCAAGCAGGCGGGAAAGGAAATCGGCGCTCTGGAAACGATGGAGTTCCAGTTGGACCTGTTCGACGGAATGTCCGACAGGTTACAGGAAGAATTCCTCCTGCAGACGCTGGGAGACCTGGATCGCCTGGGGGACGAAACGGAACAACTGGTGCAAGCCTGGTCCGGCGGGGAAGTCGAGGTCCTGGATGAGTTGATGCAGAAGAGCTTCGAGGAATATCCGGGCCTGTATCAACGACTGGTTGTCGAACGAAACAAGAACTGGATGCTCCGGATCGAGCCTCTGCTGGATCGACCGGGAACCACCCTGGTGGTGGTCGGCGCGCTCCACCTGGTGGGCGCCGATAGTGTTGTGGAACTCTTGAAAAAGCAGGGATATACCGTGAAGCAGCTTTGAATCGGGATGGTCCGATCCCGGGAACGCGATGGGCCTGATTTCGAGACCGGACGGTTACCGCATGCCGGCGGAGTGGGAGCCGCACCAGGCCACCTGGATCGCCTGGCCGCACTATCGGGCCGATTGGCCCGGGAAGTTCGCGGCCGTCCCCTGGGTCTTCGGCGAGGTGGTGCGCCACCTGCACCGCCACGAACGGGTCGGGATCCTGGTGGAGAACGGGCGGCTGGAACAGCGGGCCCGGCGACTGCTTTCGCAGGCCCAGGTGGATTTGGCCGCGGTTGAATTCCACCGGGTGGCCACCAACCGGTGCTGGCTGCGCGACACGGGTCCGATTTTCGTCCGGGGAGGCGATTTCGGGCCGTCCGGGATGGGGATCCTGGACTGGAAATTCAACGGCTGGGCCAGGTACTCCAACTGGCGGCAGGACGATGCCGTTCCCGCCGCGATCGCTCGTCTGCTCGGCCTGAAATGCCGGCAGCCCAGGATGGAACCCGGCGGGCGCAGGGTCGTCCTGGAAGGGGGCAGCTTCGAGGTGAACGGCCGGGGAACCCTGGTCACCACCGAGGAATGCCTGCTTAGTCCCGTCCAGGCCCGCAACCCGGGAGTTTCCAGGCCGGAGATGGAAGACATCTTGCGGCGCTACCTCGGGGTCGGCAAAGTCATCTGGCTGGGTCGAGGCATTGCCGGCGACGACACCCACGGCCACGTGGACGACATCGCCCGCTTCGTAGACCCGACCACCCTGGTGGTTTGTGTGGAATCCAACCGGCGGGATGCCAACTTCGAGCCCCTGCGGGAAAACCGGAGACGGCTGGCGGAGGCCACCGACCAGGACGGCCGGCCCCTTCGGGTGGTTGAGCTACCCATGCCGCGGCCGCTTTTTTTCAGCGGGCAGCGCCTCCCCGCCAGCTATGCCAACTTCTACATCGCCAATCGGACGGTCCTGGTCCCCACCTTCAACGACCCCAACGACCGCCTGGCGCTGAACCGGCTCGGCCGGCTGTTCCCGGACCGTTCCGTGGTCGGCATTCACAGCCTGGATCTGGCCTGGGGTTTCGGGACCCTTCACTGCCTCAGCCTGCAGCAGCCCCTGGCGTGAACCCGTGGGCTAACCTCGACGGATCACCCGGCGGGCGGCCCGAGCGATGGCCTTGACGCCGATCTGGTAGTGGTCGTAGAGCTCCTCGACCTTCCCCGACTGACCGAATTCATCCACGCCCAGACACAGTGTCTGGCTTCCGAACACGCTCCCGATAAAGGAAAGCGCGTGGGAGTGGCCGTCCAGCACGGTGACGATGGGGACCCGGCGCTCGGAGGGTGGAATCAGGCCCTCCAGGTGGAAAGTGAAACGGACGCCGGGGTTGTTCATCTTGAGCTTGCCGGCCTGCTGCCAGCCCCGGAAGAGCAGGTCCGGACTGGTGACCGCGATCACGTTGGCGAAGATGCCTTCGCGAGCGAGTCTTCGGCTGGCTTCCAGGGCGTCGACCACCATCACCCCGCAAGTGAAGATGTTGAGGACGTTCCTGCCGGGGGAGTACCCGGGAGCGGACCCGTGGTCCAGCAGTCGATATCCGCCCCGCAGGACGTCCCGGCGCAAGCGCTCCAACCGCTGGGGAGCCGTTTGCCGGTCGGCCGGAAAGAGATTCTGCGGCGCCGGGCGGGTGGAGAGACGCAAGTAGAGAATTCGACCTCGCTTGCGGTCCAGCAGGTTCCGCAGACCCGCCAGGAAGATCCATTCCAGTTCCTGGGCGAAGGTGGGTTCGTAGTAGACCAGGT
>JAPOZE010000083.1 GCA_026706225.1 Acidobacteriota bacterium | reverse complement strand
GTGGTTCTGGGTGCTGGGGGGGCTTGCGCTGCTGTTTCTGGAACTGGTCACGCCCACCGGCTTCTACCTCCTGTTCTTCGGTGTGGCCGCCGTCCTGGTGGGCCTGCTGGCCGCCCTGGGGCTGGATGGTCCGGCCTGGTTGCAATGGCTGCTCTTTTCCCTGGTCTCCATCGGGAGCCTGCTGTTGCTGAGGGGGCGCCTGCAGGAAAGAATGAGGCGCGTTGCTCCGGCTCGGCCCGATAACGACCTGGTGGGCCGGACGGCCCAGTCCCTGGGAAACATTCCCGTGGACGGATATGGACAAGTCGAGCTGCGAGGAACCAACTGGAGGGCCAAGAATGTGGGCTCGGAGCCCATCGCCCAGTCGGAGAGCTGCCAGGTCGACCGGGTCGAGGGCGTGGTGTTGTGGGTTCGCAAACCCTACTCTTTTGAACGTGTGAACGGAGGAAAAAGCTAATGGATGCAGGGCTGATCGTACCCTTCCTGCTGGCGGTGCTGGTGCTGTTCATTCTGGCCAAGACCGCCGTGGTGGTCCCCCAGCAGAGCGCCTATATCGTGGAGCGCCTGGGTCGCTACAGCGGAACGCTCAACGCCGGGTTCCATATTCTCATCCCCTTCCTGGACGTCATCCGCTACCGGCATTCCCTGAAGGAAGTCGCCATAGACATCCCCGAGCAGATCTGCATCACCCGCGACAACGTCCAGGTCTCGGTGGATGGCGTCCTCTACCTCAAGGTGCTCAATGCCGAGAGAGCTTCCTACGGCATCACCAACTTCGTCTTCGCCATCTCCCAACTGGCCCAGACCACCCTGCGCAGCGAGGTGGGCAAGATCGAGCTGGACCGCACCTTTGAAGAGCGCACCAACATCAATACGGCGGTGGTGAGCGAGCTGGACAAGGCTTCCGACCCCTGGGGGGTGAAGGTCCTGCGTTACGAAATCAAAAATATCAAGCCCCCGCGGGATGTCCTGGATGCCATGGAAAAGCAGATGAGGGCGGAGCGGGAAAAGCGGGCGGTCATTCTGAACTCCGAGGGCATTCGGGACGCGGCCATCAACGAGGCCGAGGGCAGGAAGCAGGAAGTCATCAAGAATTCGGAAGCCAAGCGCACCCAGCAGATCAACGAAGCCGAGGGTGAAGCCGCCGCCATTCGCAGCGTGGCCGGCGCCACCGCCGAAGGGATCGTCAAGGTGGCGGAGGCCATTCAGAGCCCCGGCGGCGGTCAGGCCCTCCAACTGCGGGTGGCCGAGCAGTACATCGCCGAGTTCGGCAAGCTGGCCAAGGAAGGAAACAGCCTCATCATGCCGGCGGCGGTGAGCGACGTTGGGTCCATGGTGGCCATGGCCATGAACATCATCAAGCAGGGCAACTCCGCGGCCTCCTCATCCTCCGAGGGCAGGTGAGCGGGATCACTGCCTCCCCAAGCTGCAATCTTTGGTCGTTTGCCCGTGGGCCGGCCGTTCCATCGGTCGCCTTCCAACCTGGCAAGATTATGGAGGTTTATCGGAAGTATTCGTGACTTGAAGCAAGACAGTACGGTCAAGACTCCGTACTCCCGCCAGATTCATCCACTCACTCCAACGTTACGCCAGGCCGTGCAGGCCATGTCAGAGTGCCGTCATTGGAACGGTTGTCTACCGACACGGCCCAAATGAAGGGGAGACCTCCTCGAGCATCGATCTGCCACCGGATGAAACCGTTGTCGACAGGTCTGCTGACGGTCTTCTGCTGCCATGACAAGGCGCCAACACTGAAATCAATGGTTTGGGTCACGAACCCCGATGAATCGTGCACGATGGCCTTTACCGGGATCGTACTCACACCGAGATTGAAGACCCCTACATTCACTCGCCGGTCCTGTCCGACAGTGATTCCCGCGCTGAATGCGCGGGGTCCGGAATCGACCAGGGGCACAATACCGTTGACAACCGTGGTGGTATACCGGCCGTTGGGTGAGTCGCTGTACACTTCGGCCGTCACCGAAAACTTGTAGGGTGCATCGTTGATCAGGTCAGCTTCGTCCAGGCTGAGCGAGTTGATATCGCCCGCCAGAACGACGGCCCCCGCGCCGCGAAAATTGAAAACGTCTTGCAGGAAGTTGTCATACGAGCGGTATTGGTTGGCGCTCAAGGGAATCGATTCCTGTCCGACGATGCCGTTCGGCCCGAACAAGATCGCATCCAGTGTGTAACTGTTGCTGGTGAGGTTGTGTATGACCACACGTGTCTTGAAAAAAGCGCCGAAGCGGCCGGGCGTATTGGCCAACGTCGGTATCACGGCAAGTGGCGTAGCCAGTGCCAGTCCCAGCGCGTGCTTGGTTCGCTCAAGCGCCGGGCCTTCAGCAAGAACGGGCAGGTTGAGACAAAGCGACAAAGCTCCGATGAGGATCGAACGATTCATGGGATGTCTCCTTTTGGCGAACAGACTCGAAACCATTTTAAATCACGGTGTTCTCCAAAAAAGAAATGAGTTTCACCGGAACCCAAGGCCGAGTTGGCCGGCCACCGTCCATTGGCTTGCCTAACCGTTCTCTGGTGCGGCTTTTGTTCGGCGGTCCGACATGCTCCAGCACGCCGCAATTACGCCGGAACCGACCTCTATGCCGGAAACCGAAACAGGCAGTGCTTGGATGAGGACTTGACGTCGAGGATCTAAAGAGTTGGTCATTGAAACGTTATCCCATCGAGAATTCAAACGGCCATGGGCTACTTCCTCGCCGGCACAGCCGGTTGATCTCGCCTCATGCGCGAGGAGGAGCCACCCGTTGCCCGCGTCCCGGTAGACAGGAAAGCAAAACAGAGGGCTTGGGTCCCCAGGCCTCGAAACGAAGTAGTACAGGCCGAAAGCGGGCCGCGTTTCGGTTCGAGTCGGGTCCGATATACTGGTGTGTTGCCGGCCTCTTGGGATAGGCTACTGCCCTGAACCAGCCTTCTGCATCCATGCCACTTCGATTCAGTGAATCCCGCAAACCTGGAACTGCTGCTGCCGACTCGGAGCAGCGTCTCCTGGATCGTGTCCGGCAGGGCAGCCTGTCGGCCGCCGACTTGCTGTTCAAGCGCTACGCATCCTGGCTTCGGCGATGGGCGCGGGGCCGGCTGCCACAGTGGGCCCGAGATGGGATGGACACGAGCGACCTGGTTCAGGACGCCCTGCAACGGACATTTGCGCAGCTCGCACGATTCAGGTCAGTGCACGTTAACGCGCTTCGCAGCTACCTGCGGCGCACCATCCAGAACCGGATCGAAGACAAACTGCGGCACGCCACGCTTCGTCGTCGCCTCGCCCTGCCAAACGAATCGATCCGGCTTTCAGACGAAGCGGCTCCGCAGCACCAGCAGTTCCTCGACAATGAGACCTGGGGTCGCTATCTGAAAGGTCTGAAGCAGTTGACACCACGCCAACAGCGCCTGATCGTGGGCCGCCTGGAGTTGGGGTACAGCTATCGGCAGATGGCCCTCATCGAGCGACTGTCAACTCCGGACGCGGCGCGCATGGCATTCCGGCGTGCTCTGGTGCGGTTGAGCGACGTCCTGCCGGACGCGTAACGCAATCCTTTCCGGCGTCGGCATGATCGCGCCGGGTTGGATCGCCAATGTGACGCCATATCGGGTGTCAGGCTGCTTCCCGCAGCCGGCCGGCCACAAAATCCCCATTTTCTCGCTCTCTTCCGTTCGTTTTCCGCCGTTCATGCGTCTGTCAATTATCAGCGGTCACCTCATCTCCCATGGAACAACAGGGCAGGCAGATGGGCGATGTGCAGCCCTGGGTTGGCATGAGGAGGCGGCTTCTGGTGCCGTGCGGCCGGCACGGCTTGCAGCGGTCCGAATGTCCGGAGAACGCTCCGGCCGTTGAGCGGTCTATGGCCCGCGAGGCTTTGGCCAGGCCTTGGCGGCAGGCCTCGGACGAAGCTCGGGGTCCGGAGGGGATTCTTCCATGGTTGGGGACGACCTCGGTTCAGCGGAGCAGCT
>JAPOZE010000425.1 GCA_026706225.1 Acidobacteriota bacterium | reverse complement strand
GCGAGGCCTCGAAGTCGAAGCTCTGGCGACCGATCATGGGATGGTCGAAGTCGATGGAATAACTGATCTGAAAACGGTCGGCCGGATGAACGGCAATGGTGCGGTCGCGGTCTCGGATCTCCAGGGACTTTTCCACTCGCAGGTAGCGGCGCCGGGCCGACTGTTGCTGCAGCCCGGTTCGGCCGATCTTTTCCACGAACTCCAGGGCGCTCCCGTCCAGTATGGGAACTTCCAGGTTGTCGATTTCTATGAGGGCATTGTCCACACCGAAAATGTAGAGCGACGAGAGCAGGTGCTCCACGGTGGAAATCAGGACGCCCTGCTTCATCAAGGTGGTGGCGTAGGCCACCCGGGCCACGTTTTGCACCACCGCCTCGATTTGGAAGTCGTCCAGGTCCACCCGGCGAAACACCAATCCGGTGTCGGGAGGCGCCGGCACCACTCTCACCTGCACCGACTCCCCGGTGTGCAGGCCCAGCCCGGAAAACTCGATCGGGGCAGCCAGCGTGTGTTGGAATTCCATGGGGTGGGTTTCTTTCTGACCGCAAAGATACGTCCGGAACAGGCAGCAAGTCTCTTGCCAAAGAGAGAGGATCTGTTTTCAAACTGTGTATCATCATTGACTTAAAAGCTTGTCCAGCGGTGGGGCTCAGCTTGGTCCTGTGGCCTGGTTGCAACACCCCAACCGTTTCCGTGCTCCATTGCCCACAGTCGAGCGGGCCGATACCCGAGCGCCTGTCCAGCCGGATCCCACCACAGGCCCGGATGAATGGAAAGTTTCGTTCATTCGTGTCTATTCGTGGTTCGTCGTTTCCCTTCGTGAATTACCTCTCAAAGGATAGGTGTTGACTTCCGCCGGTGGAGTCCGCATAATGTCTGATGCTAAACCGGACCAAAAAGGTCCTATATGGGTCGTCCATGCTAAGACTTTCAAAAAAAACAGACTACGCCCTGATGGCCCTCATCCACCTGGCCCAGAGTTCCGGCCGGGGTGCCTGGAGTGCCCGTGAAATCGCCCGGTCCTACAACATCCCCCCGCACCTGATGGCCAAGGTGCTGCAGAGGATGGCGCAGAGCGGGATCGTGGTGTCGCACCAGGGGACCCGCGGGGGTTACGCCCTGGGTCGGCCCGCCCACCTGATCAATGCGGCCGAGGTGATCGAATCGATCGAAGGGCCCTTCTCCATGACCAGTTGCATGTCGGAGACGGGCTACTGCCTGCAGTACGAGAAATGCACCATCAAGAGCCCGCTCCAGTTGCTCAGTGACAGCGTGGTGCTGATGCTGAGACGGATGACGGTGGCCCAGATGAGCCTCCACGGCCTGGGGTCGCCGAGCTCGAATCGGGACAAGGATCCGGCTCGCGCCCGAGCGGAGCGGGAAGAGAACCCCTTGCAACTGGTGCAGTTGCGGGGAGATCCAGGCGTCTGAGCACCGCCCCTGCCGACCTTCCGTCGTCCGGTCGGCCGGCGAACGCTGACGACGCTCAAGGAGTCAACATGCCTTCAGCCAACGAGACCATTCAGGAACTGGCCAGCCAGGAATACAAGTACGGGTTCGTCACCGACATCGAGTCGGATGCCATTCCCCGGGGGTTGAACGAAGAGGTCATTCGCACCATCTCGGCCAGAAAGAACGAGCCGGACTTCCTGCTGGAGTGGCGGCTGCGGGCCTACAGGCACTGGCTCACCATGAAGGAGCCGGCCTGGCACAACGTCCACTACCCGCCGATCGACTACCAGGACATCATCTACTACGCCGCCCCCAAGAGCGGCAAGGACGGCCCCAAGAGTCTGGACGAGGTCGATCCCGAGCTGCTGCAGACCTACGAAAAGCTGGGGATTTCCCTGCAGGAGCAGGAGCGGCTGAGCGGCGTGGCCGTGGATGCCGTCTTCGACAGCGTTTCGGTGGCCACCACCTTTCGCGAGAAGCTGGCGGAGCTGGGCATCATCTTCTGTTCCTTCTCGGAAGCCGTCCAGAACCACCCCGAGCTGGTGAAGCAGTATCTGGGGTCGGTGGTTCCCTATACCGACAACTTCTTCGCCACGCTCAACTCGGCGGTCTTCAGCGACGGGTCGTTCTGCTACATCCCCAAGGGCGTGCGCTGTCCCATGGAGCTGTCCACCTACTTCCGCATCAACGCCAAGGACACCGGACAATTCGAACGCACGCTGATCGTTGCCGACGACGACAGCACCGTGAGCTACCTGGAGGGCTGCACGGCGCCCCGCAGGGACGAAAACCAGCTCCACGCGGCGGTGGTCGAGCTGGTAGCCCTGGACCGGGCCCAGATCAAGTACTCCACCGTGCAGAACTGGTATCCCGGCGACAAGGAGGGCAAGGGAGGCATCTACAACTTCGTCACCAAGCGGGGCAAATGCCGGGGAGCGGATTCCAAGATCTCCTGGACCCAGGTGGAGACGGGCTCGTCCATCACCTGGAAGTATCCCAGTTGCCTCCTGCAGGGGGACCGCTCCATCGGCGAGTTCTATTCGGTGGCGGTCACCAACAATTTCCAGCAGGCCGACACCGGAACCAAGATGATCCACATCGGCCGGGATACCCGCAGCACCATCGTGTCCAAGGGGATTTCGGCGGGTCACGGCCAGAACACCTACCGGGGGGCGGTGAAGATTCTCAAGGGCGCCTCGGGGGCCCGCAACTACTCCCAGTGCGACTCCATGCTCATGGGGGACGCCTGCGGAGCCCACACCTTTCCCTATATCGAGGTCAAGAACAGCACGTCTCAGATGGAGCACGAGGCATCGACCGCGAAGATCGGGGAGGATCAAATCTTTTACTGCAAGCAGCGAGGCATTTCGGCCGAAGATGCCATCTCCATGATCGTGAACGGTTTCTGCAAGGAGGTCTTTCGCGAGCTGCCCATGGAATTCGCGGTCGAGGCTCGCAAGCTGCTGGGCGTCAGCCTGGAAGGAAGCGTCGGATAGGCGGCTGCCGCAGGCGGTCGTTCGAAAGAGGGGCAAGCAAGGAAAGGAAAGGCAGTGCTGAAGATCGAAAATTTGCACGTTGAAGTGGAGGGGAAGCCCATCCTGAAAGGGGTGAACCTGGAAGTGGCGGCGGGAGAAGTGCACGCCATCATGGGTCCCAACGGATCGGGCAAGAGCACCCTGGCCCAGGTGCTGGCGGGCCGGGAGAGTTTCGAAGTGACCCGGGGCCGGGTTTTCTATCGGGGCCGGGACCTGTTGGACATGGAGCCCGAGGAGCGGGCCTGCGAAGGGGTCTTCATGGCCTTTCAATACCCGGTGGAGATTCCGGGCGTGAGCAACGTCTATTTCCTGAAAGCCGCCATGAACGCCATTCGCAAGCATCGGGGCGAGGAAGAGCTGGACGCCATGGAGTTCATGAAGGTCGTTCGGGAAAAGATCAAGCTGGTGAACCTGGACCAGAGCTTCATCAGCCGTTCGGTCAACGAGGGCTTCTCGGGCGGCGAGAAGAAGCGAAACGAGATCTTTCAGATGGCGGTGCTCGATCCGACCCTGGCCATTCTGGACGAAACCGACTCGGGGCTCGACATCGATGCTCTCAAGACGGTTGCCGACGGCGTCAACGCCTTGCGCCGGCCCAACCGCGCCATCGTGGTCATAACTCACTACCAGCGGTTGCTGAACTACATCGTGCCCGATTGCGTGCACGTGCTGTCGGGCGGGGAAATCGTCAAGTCGGGGGACAAGGACCTGGCCCTCGAACTGGAAGCCAGGGGCTACGGTTGGATCGAAGCCCAGGTTGCCGTGACACCGGCAGGCTGAGGCGAGAGGCCACCATGAATCGAAACCCGGCTGAGATGCCCCCCGAGCAGCAACGCTACCTGTCCCAGTTCGACTCCTTCGCCCGCCGGCGGGCCGACCGGGACCCTCCCTGGCTGGCGGAGAAACGCCAGGCGGCCATCCGGCGCTTCACCCGTCACGGATTCCCGACCACTCGCGATGAGGCCTGGCGCTTTACCAGCCTCGCTCCGCTG
>JAPOZE010000131.1 GCA_026706225.1 Acidobacteriota bacterium | reverse complement strand
GCCCTTGTGCAGCAGCGGAGAGGAGGCGTAGCCGTGGTTCAGTCCGAACTTTCCATAGTCCTGCTGGATGTCGCGGGCCCATAGAAGCTCTCCGTCCAGGGTGAATCCCTTGAGGACGCCGGTTCCGGTCATGACAAAGATCGATTGGCCATCGGTGACCGGGGAAGGGGAGGACATGTTCTGCTTGCGCATTTTGACGTTTCCCTGACCCAGGCTTCGCTTCCACCTCAACTGGCCCTTTTCGCGGTCGACGCACCACAGGTAGAGGTCGGTGCCGTCAGCCACGTTCAGAAAAACGGAATCGCCCCAGATAATGGGGGTGGAACCGCTGAATTCGGGCAATTCCAGCTCCCAGGTGATGTTGGTCTGCCTGTCCCAGGAGACAGGCAGGGCTTTCTCGGGGCTGATGCCGTCCAGCGTGGGGCCCCTCCATTGCGGCCAGTTTCCGGCCTGCGACTGCTGCAGAAGAATCAAGGCGACTACCAGCGCTGGAAGCGTTTTCCACACCATTGCACTCCTCCGTGTTCCGCCGGGAATGTCCCGAACACCCTAATGGATTGCTTCTGGAGCCCTGGGGCTCATCCAGGGCCATCGACCTGCGTGAAACGATCGGTATTTCTGCATAAATGCGTCCGGCTCTTTGACAGGCCGAGGCCGCGATCTTACATATTCAGTGAAACGAAGTTGAGAGGTCACAATCAGGACCGGAGTCACAAAAACCAAAATCAGGAGGTTTCCAAATGTTAGCACTTTCAAGAAGGCTGTTTAACGACTTTCCCTCATTCGACCGGCAGGTCGATCGATTCTTCAACGACGCCTGGAACCGGGACATCCGGCTCTTGCCGAGCTTCAGAGCCTTTCGTCCCGAACTCGACGCCTTCGAGAGGGACGGAAGCCACGTCTACCGGCTGGCTCTGCCGGGCGTGGATCCCGCGGATGTCGATCTTTCGGTGGTCGACGGCAGGCTGACGGTGCAGGTGGAGCGGAAGGAGCCAGGTGACGTCAAGCAGGACGACTGGCGCGTGCGGGGCTTCTCTTACGGCAGCTATGAGCAGACGCTGCTCCTGCCCAAGGGAACCGACCTGGACAGGATCGAAGCGTCCTTCCACAACGGGGTCCTGGAAATCACGGCGCCCCTGGCTCCGGCCGCCCTGCCCAAGAAGATCGAGGTGAAGGCGCTCGGCGGCAGGAAGCTGAAAGCCACCGCCTGAATCCGCCGGCTGGCGCGAAGGCGCCGTACCTGAAATGGGGTCTGGATCTTCCAGACCCCTTTTTTTATTAACATCGATGCACACGATAAACAGGACGTGAGGTTCCTGCAATTGAAGCCGGCTCGAGCGATGATCCGGTGCGGGCTTACGGATCCCCAGGAATACAAGCCAGCCGTTCCCCGGGAAAAAATCCTGTGCATCCTGTGCATCGATGTTAATAATTCATTCAGCGGTCTGCCTTCAGGCGGTTGCGGTTCGGATTTCTACCGGCGGATACGGCCATGTGGAAGAAAGAGGAGCACGAGATTCCCCGTTCGCAGTTCGAGCGGCGGATTGAGGGGGTTCGCGAGTTCGCCAAAGACCGCGACCTCGCCGGGGTGGTGGTCTATTCCGCGCCCAAGATTCACCAGTGGAATCAGACCGGACACGTGGGCTATCTCACCAACTGGTCCAACCTGGACCGCATCACCGACGTCATGGTGCTGGTCCCCAGCCAGGGCGAGGCGGCGCTGCTGGTGGCCGGCGTGGAGTACATGCTGGACCAGATCGAGGAGGTGTCCTGGATCGGCCAGGTGCACCTGGTGAGCTCTCCCGACCCTCGGGCGATCTCCCGGGCCTTCGACTCCAGCGTGGGTGGAGAAGCCGCCACCAAGGGGGCCCGCAGCTTCGGAGCCGAAATCGCCCGCCTTTTGAAGGCCGAAGGCCTCGATAGGCGGCCGGTCGCTGTTTCGGGAATCGAGGCCATGCCGGTCACCCTCTATCGCGATCTGGAGCGGAACATCCCGGCAGGAATCGCTGAGGCGCCCGACGTGGTGGCCGAGCTCCGGCAGTTCAAGACCCCGGAGGAAGCCGCACTGTTGCGGCGCACGGCGGAGATCTCCGATGCGAGCTACCGCCGAATGGCGGAAGTCCTCCGGCCGGGGATGTGGGGGTATGAGCTCACCGCCGCGATGGACGCCGCGGCCCGGCAGCGGGGCGCTGATCTCGTCTACCACTGCATGCATACGGCTCCCGGAACCGATCTGAAGGCGGGCAAGCTGTCGGTCAAGTGTCACGACTGGCGCCTGAACCGCGGCGACTACATCAACGTCAATGCCTACGTGGTCTACAAGGGCTACTGGATCCAGAGCGATCGGGCGGGAACCATCGGACCGGTTCTGGACAAGGCGGCCGCCGAGATGGTGGAAGCCAACCTGCAGGTGCAGGACGAGGTGCTCCGGATCATCCGCCCCGGACTCCCCATCGGTGAGTTGATTGAGATCGGCAACCAGGCCGCGGCAAGGTTCGGGTATGAGATTCAAGGCGGCAGGATCGGGCATGGCCAGGGACTGGATTACTCCGAACGGCCCTTTCTGCTGGCCGGAAGCCGCGAGGTGCTCCAGCCGGGCCATGTATTCGTTCTCCACGTCTGCCTGGGAGACCCCGGTGGGACGCTCCTGATCAATCCCATCGCCGATCTCTGCTACCTGACCGCCGGCGGAGTCGAGGTCCTCAACAAGTTCCCCAGAGGGTTGTTTCACCTGTGAGTGTTTCAGCCGGGAAAGGATCAGGATGAATTTTCGCAGCGACAACGAATCGCCGGCGGCGCCCGAAATCCTGGCGGCTCTCCAGGCGGCCAACTCGGGTCACGCCTATGCCTATGGAGAGGACAGGATCACTTCCGGGATGAGAGAACGCTTCCGGGAGACGTTCGAGACCGACCTGGAGGTCTTGCCGGTGGCGACGGGTACGGCGGCCAACTCCTTGTCCATAGCCCAGCTCGCGCCCGCTTACGGCGCCGTCTTCTGCCACCACGAGGCTCATCTCCATGCCGACGAGTGCGGGGGCCCCGAGTTCTACAGCGGGGGGGCCAAGGTGATTCCACTGTCCGGCGAACTGGCCAAGATCTGTCCTGGGACCCTCCGATCCGCCCTGGCCACAATGGAGGAAATGGGGGTCCATGAAAGTCAGCCCAGCGCCGTCAGCATCAGCCAGGCGACCGAGTTGGGAACCGTCTACAAGCCGGACGAGATCCGCGAGATTTCCCGGATCGCCCGCGGCGGCGGGATGGGGCTGCACATGGACGGCGCCCGCCTCGCCAATGCCCTGCAAAGACTGGGTTGCAGCCCCGCAGAGCTGACCTGGAAGTCCGGAGTCGACATCCTCTCCTTTGGGGCCACCAAGAACGGGGCCATGGCTGCCGAGGCGGTGGTGGTCTTCAACAAAGAACGGGCCGCGGGCCTGGCCCGCCGCCACAAGCGCGCCGGACATCTCTTCAGCAAGATGCGCTTCATGTCGGTTCAACTGGAAACCTATCTCAAGGACGACCTGTGGCTCCGATTTGCGGAGCGGGCCAACCGTGCGGCCGACGCGCTTTCGGCAGGACTCGGCGGGCTTGCCGGCGTCAAAGTCCTCTATCCGGTGGAGGCCAACGAAGTCTTCGTGCGGATGCCGCCTCCCTTGGCCGACGGCTTAAAGGAGGCGGGCTACGAGTTCCACCTCTGGCCGGGGAGCCGGGACCACTATCGGCTGGTCGCCTGCTTTCAAACCCGGCTGGAGGAGGTTGACGCTTTTCTAGCGTTGGCCAGGCGCCTGTTGGACGGCCTCAAGGTGGGAGTGCTGGCCAAGGGGCGAGACGGGAGCTGATCAGTTGTTCTTCGTGTGCCTTCGTAGTCCTTCGTGTGTCTTCGTGGATAACTCTTTTCCCCCTTCGCGGATGAACTTGATGGCGGCCCACCCTCAAGCCGGGACCGGTTTCCAGCGAATGGCCCACAGCTCGGACTTGCCGGTGGCC
>JAPOZE010000028.1 GCA_026706225.1 Acidobacteriota bacterium | reverse complement strand
CATGGTTGCCAAGGATGCCGACTGTGTAGGCTGCCGCCATGTCGATGATGTCGGGGGTATCTGCATAGGCATAGCGCTGCTGCGGCCGTGCCAAAGCGGACTGCGGCAGGGCCTCGTCACGCAGGCCCGAGGCGCCGCCGTGCAGGGCGATCAGTCGGCCGTGCAACGCCAGCACGTCTTGCGCTTCGATCCAAACCGGCTCCCTCACTTCGCCAGAACGTGCAGCGTGTTGCGATAGCGGTCCATGATGTCGTCAGCCTTCGCCATCTTTTTTTCAAAGGCGGGATCGTAGGGGGTCAGCTGGTAGCTGCCGTTCGGCGCTTCGATCAGGAACAGGGGTTCCCCGTCTTTCGTACGTAGTCGCCTGATGACCTCCTTGGGCAGGACGACGCCGAGTGAGTTGCCGAATTTGCGGACCTTGAGTTGAACCATGGAATTCCCGCCGGAGATTATTACTATTGTAATAACATTTGACCCTGCTCGGCAACCAGGAGTAGGTTCCAAAGGACCTTCGCCTTTCGCTGATGATGGCCAGAGTAGTCCATACAGCCTTCACGTCTATGAGCTCGTGGCAAGGAGTGTTCAGTCGGTTTCACCGGAAGCGAAGCCGCGTCCCTTCCGGATAGGTCTTCTTTCTCCTGCGGGTTCCTTGCGCGATTTCGATCTCCCCGGACTCCTCCATCGGAATCAACACTGGCTTCTTGAGTTGGCTCGTGTGATAGTCGGTCCGGTCGGATGCGACGAACTCCTCGACCTGCTCAATGTCGACCCAATTCCTTCCCCTGAATTCAGACTTGATCTGCTCTCTCAGATGAGTGTAATCCGTGATGTCCAACCCGAGAATAGGCTGGCTGGAATGCGTACCGCGGAACCTGAAGTCACCAAACGGTGCGACTTTCCAAATGGCCCGCTTCATTAGATCGGCGCCCTTCCAGTGCTGCGTCCCGAAGAAAATTGCGTAGACGAGCCGATCTCCCTCGTACAGCTCAAAGTGCACGACGTTGCTGGCACCGGCTGCTCGAAGCTGTTTCTTGTAGAGTCCATAAAAGAAGTCCTTGCGTGCTCCAGGATCACGGATTCCGATTCCGTCCCGCCAATCCTTCGCGCCAAAGAGGCGGTCCAGATGTCCCTCAAACTCATGCGAGCTCTTGAAGCGATTGATGGCCTCGTACATGAACGAGACATAGACTTCGCATTTCTGGTTCTGCAGGATTCTGGCGATCACTTCCATGGGAGTGTCTGAAACCCCGAACGGATCGATCATCACGAACGAGGGAGCCAATTGCCTCTTCTGCTCATCCAGCATGTTCAGCAATTGCGACAGAGCGTTGTCGAACGCGCCTGGCACGACACGTACCCGGCACCTCGACGGCAGCATCCGGCTCTCTGCTCGCACCAACCCTTTTAGGTAAGCGGCGCGTGCCCGGTCTTTCTCGACAAAGAAGAAGACGACTTCAGCGTTAATTGCGGACCGCGCGGCATGATTCTTTAGCGCATTCAGCGCGATCAGCGGAGAACCGTCTTCTCCTCCCTTGTACTTGCCTGGCCCCGCGAAGCCGTCAATGAACAGGATGCGTCCATTCCACCTGCCCATGATGGGAAGCCACGCGTCCAGATAAGACTGCAGTACCAAGTGCTTGCCGAGCGTATGAGGCTCAAGCGGCCAGAGGGTTTCCTTCGGAATCGCCATTGGGTATTCGCGGATTCAGCAGGCTGTGCTCTCGAGTCGCTGTGCATGTGTGGATTCCGGCCATTCCTGCCACTTGCGGCCGTCCAGCAGGCAGCCCCCCGATTTTGAATTGAAGCCGCCCCACTGTTTGAAGAAGAACGGGACTCGCCGGCTTCTGCACTGGTCACGGATGGCTCGCACCCAGTCAGGCATGATCGGCCGTCGACGCGGCCCGCTTTCTCCACCCACTATTACCCAGTGCACTCCTTCCAGCGGCAGTTGCGGCATGGCGGCGATAAGCGGCTCCAGCGACAGGAACCGGATGCGCGCCGGCACCTGCTTCAGGTGCGGGATTCGCCAGAGGTATTCAGGGCTCTCCACCGACACACCCTGCCAGATGTTGGGACTCCACGTGACGTCGGCTGCGAGCTGAGCGAGGCGCTCGGGACGCTTGGTCAATATTTGAAAATTGTGCCAAGAAGCACGGTTCATGACCTCGAAGACCGCCCGGACATACTCGTCGGGGATATCTTCGTGAAACAGGTCGCTCATGCTGTTGACGAAAATACGCCTGGGTTGACGCCATTTCAGCGGAAGTTCCAGTAGATCCACTTGCAGACTCAACCTAAAGCCGTTGCGGTACCGTGGGTTGCCCATGGCCGCAAGGCGTCGAGCAAGGCGCTCCGCATAGCAATACTTGCACCCAGGACTGACTTTCGTGCACCCGGTGACCGGATTCCAGGTGGCATCCGTCCACTCGATGGCAGAGTTGTTGGCCATAAGTGTCCTCGGTGACAGTCTATAGCAAAAGGTGACGACGTTCCCGCTTCGCTCGCGTCCGACTTCGATCCATCGACCGATGGAGAGAGGCCAGCGGCAAATTAGTCCGAAGACACACCAGACGGGACCTCACAAAGCGAACAAAAAGCGAATATAGTTTAGCACAGTATCAGTGTAGAGATGAAAGTTTCTTGAGTTCAAAAGCAAGCTCCTCTCTCCTCCGGCTTGTCGGAACTCGAGAGTTGCAGCACAGGTTCAACCGTGACACTTGTTTCCCAGACGGATCGGGACCAAAATAGGATCTGTTCCCGGCGGGCCTTCAGCAGTCGGCGAGGTTTTTTTCTGTAGGTTCAGGGAATTCCGGGAATGGGGTGGAACTGAATTCGGCAAGAGAGGTTCGGACGGGATAGAACCGGCAGTCTGAATAGAGGACAGCGAGGGGAATAGAGAATGGACGCCGTGGACATCATCCTGCGCGTGTGCCTTTGGACAAGCGTGGCCCTGATGCCGATTTTGCTCTTGTGGGCCCTGTTCGGGGGCAGGCTCTCGGACAGCCTGAAGCGGAGCCGGCCGAAAGCGAAGCCGATGCGGCGGCAGGGGCTCACTCCTGCACAGCCGAGCACCGGCGGCCGGCGGCCGGAGATTTCAAGAAGCGCCACGGGCGGAACAGGGGCGTCGCCCAGGCCCGGCGCTTCGAAACCCCCGGGCGGGCCGAAGCCCAGACCGGCGAGTGGGCGGGGATTCATTCTCCCGCCGCCCAAATACAGCAGGCCGGACCCGCAGGTTTCAAAAGGCGCCGTAGCGGGGGAGGCGCCACCTCCCAGACCGGAGGCATCCAAGCCGCCGGAGGCTCCCAAGCCGGAACCGAGGAGCGCGCGTGGGCTCATTCCCCAACCACCGACTCACGCCAAGCCGGTCCCGAAGCAACCGGAAAGCGCCCCGGCCGACGAAGCGCCATCTCCAACGCCTGACCCATCCAACCGCCTGGGCGAGCCTACGGCGCAAATGGAGTTCATCTCCAAGGTCGATTTCGAGGCGCGCCCCCTTCTCAACCGGCCGGAATACAGGATTCTCCGGATTCTGGAGGCGGTCGCCCTGGAGACCCCCGGCGGCCTTCGCGTCATGGCTCAGACCAGCCTGGGTGAAGTCCTGGCGCCCCAACCGGCCTCCGGTTCCCAAGAGGCACGCGACCTGGCCTTTCGCTCCATCAACAGCAAGCGCCTGGACTTTCTGGTGATCGACGCTTACGGCATGCCCGTTCTGGCAGTGGAGTATCAGGGGCACGGACACTTCAGAGACACAACCTTCATGCGCGATGCCGTGAAACGGGAAGTCCTCAGAAAGGCCGGCATCCGCCTGCTGGAGGTTCCGGCAGTATTCGACGCCGAGGATCTCGAGAGAGACATTCGCAAGGCATTGCCTCCGAACCCCACCCGCCGACCGTAGAAAACAATCCACTCAGAAGCGCAGGCTCAGCCCCACCTGTGCGCGCCGGGGCTTGCAGTCGATCGTCGACACGGAGATCTCGCCGGAGCTGGTGCCGCCGGAGGA
>JAPOZE010000552.1 GCA_026706225.1 Acidobacteriota bacterium | reverse complement strand
AGAGGTTTCCCGCCATTCCCGCGTTGAAGATGACGGCGTCGGCCCCCCCGGCCACGACCCGCCGCACTGTTTCACGGGGATCCTCGATGCCTGGCATTGGGCCCAGGATGACGCCATGGTCCAGAGGGATTATCACTGTCTTGCCGGTACCGGGATTGACAATGCGGTCGTAGCGGACCTTCTTGCCGACGTCGATGGTTCGTTCCTTGCTCATGGGTGGCCCCCTTCCGGCGCGTCCGTTTGAAAGTAGCGTGAATTCCTGTCCCGGAGAAATCGAAGGGCCTGTTGTAGATCGGGAATGCCGGTTCGGCCCCCCAGCCGCCTGCACTTGATGGCGGCCACCGCCGAGGCGAACTCGACGGTTTTCATCAGTTCCCACTGCTGCAACATCCCGTAGATAAAGGCGCCGTGGAAGACATCGCCCGCGCCGGTGGTATCCACTGCCTCCACCGGAAAGGCGGGATACTGGAACCTCCGCCCCTCGGCCTGTCCGCGACAGCCCTGTTCCCCCAGGGTGACCAGCACCACCGAAGGTCCGTAGTCCAGCAAGCGGTCGATGGCCCGGTCAGGGTCTTCTGTCTTGGCGAAAGAGCCGGCAAAGGCCAGCGAGGCAATCAGGACGTCAGTCCGCCGCAGCAACTCGGAGATGTCGCCTTCCAGGGCCAGGACATCGGCATCCAGCACCACCGGCACCCCAGCCCGCCGGGCCCGCCCGGCGGCTGCCACTGCGGCCGCCCGGTGAATCCCGTCCAGGTGCAGAACCCTGGCCTGCTCGATCAACCCCGGCGGCAACTGCGACGGCAGCAACTCTCTGAAGGTGGGCACGCAGGCCAGAATGCTGCGCTGGCCGGTGGCTCGGTCCACCAGGACGACCGAGCCCTGGGAGAGGGCCCCAGTTTCTACCAGCAGGTTCCGGGTGTCCACCCCGTATTGGTCCAGTTCCCTGCGAATGGAGTTGCCGAAGGCATCGTCACCGACCTTGCCGGCGCAGGCCACCGAGCACCCCAGCCGGGCCAGGGTGACCAGGGCGGTGGCCACCTCGCCGCCGCCCTGCTGCCGGGTCTCCAGCATGCGGATCTCCTCATCCGGTCCCGGCATGTGCGGCACCACTCCCAGCAGGTCAAAGCAGCAACACCCCAATCCCACCACGTCAACCATCACGCCTCGTGAAGTTTGAAGTTTGAAGGAGGAAGTTGAAGTTTGAAGGAAGAAGTTTGAAGTTTGAAGTGGGAAAAAGGACGGGTGAAGTCGGATTTGCCGGAGAGGACGTTTGCGTTTGCCCGGCGGGTGGTCATGCTATGCCGGTTTCTGGACGAGAAACCAGGGGTTTCGCGGACGCTGGGGAACCAGTTGCTAAGGTCTGGACCTTCGATCGGGGCCAATGTAGAAGAAGGGCAAGCAGCGCAAAGTGAAGCCGACTTCGTCAGCAAGTACAGCATCGCCTGTAAGGAAGCCCGCGAAACCCATTACTGGCTCCGCCTTCTGGCAGCCTCCGAAATCCTTCCGCCGAATAGTTTGGCTGAACTGGAGATCGAATGTGATGAATTGATCGCCATTTTAGCCAGCGTCATCAAGAAAATGAAAAACAGGCAGCAATGACTTCATCCTTCAAACTTCTCCCTTCAAACTTCAAACTTCCTCCTTCTAACTTCTGACTTATCTCAGGCGCTCATCGTGCGAATCCCATAATGGGGGATTCGAATATCCCGGGTGACGAGGATCAGTCCCTCCACCTGAGCTTGCGCGATCAGCATTCGGTCGAACGGGTCTCCGTGATGCGGCGGAAGCGCACCCGCTTGCTCCGCGTGAAGAAACGTGAGATTCAGAGGGATGAAGTCCTGTTCCTTGACCGCCGCCTCCAGATTGTCAGGAGCCTTCAGCTTCCCCAGCGCCCGCTTGACGGCAATCTCCCAGCCGCTGACCGAGCTGACAAAAACCTCGTTCTGTTGGCTCTCAATGGATTGGAAAGCGTCCCTGTGTAGTTCATCGGGGTCGGTCAACCACCATAGCACGGTGTGAGTATCCAGCAGTAGGCGCGCCACTATTCGTCTTCGTCCGGAAAGATTTTGGAGTTGTAGAACGAATCGATCACTTCCTGGGGAGTCTCGTCAAAATCCGGGGCAATCCATATTTGTCCCTTCAGCGCCCCAGGTTTACGCTTGGGCTTCCGCTCACGGTAGGGCACCAGGCGCAAATAAGGCTCGCCGGCCTTGGCGATCACGATCTGCTCGCCCTCCCAGGCCAACTTTCCGAGCCGAGAGAGCTGCGACTTGGCTTCGTGCATGTTGACTTTCATCATAGGAACTCCAATATAGCTAAGTTAGCTAATTTAGTCAAACAATGGGGCTGGATCCCGATCGCGTTAGCGACCTTCAGTGCCTCGTCCGGAGGACTTGGAAGAATGCTTCATCGCCACAGTCACTCCGACTTCGGGTTCGACCGGCGGCGACGACGCGACTTCCGGGCCGCATGATCTTCCGGGGTAATCTTGCCTGTGGCTTCCATCTCGCGAATGAAGGCTCGATAGTCCGCCAGCAACGCGGTCACGTCCTCCTCCACAGCCGGATACCGCGAAAAGGCACACTCCCGAACGTCTCGCACGACAACCACTTGAGGGTCCCCGGAATAACCACGGATGAAGAACTGATACCGAAACCGCTCCGCCTGCGGATAGAGCACGAAGTAGGAGCGCCACTGAACACTCCCGGAATACTTCTGCACCTTGGGGTAACGACTCAGCAACTTGTAGTCCAGAATGGTCTTGCCCTGAATGGCATCCAGACGGCCGACCAGCTTCACGGTCTCCCCGCCAATGGCAAACTCCCGGGACAAGGACACCTCGCAGGAATCGGGCTTGATCGGAGTGAAGTCCAGTTTGAATACAACCCGGTCTGCGTAGTCGCGACCTCCGGTCTCCAGAAACCTGTGAAATCTCGTGCCGGCCCGCATCGCCGGTGTCGGAGGAATCAGTCGCTTCCAGCGCGCCAGCCACTCTTCGAAGGTCTGATCCGTATCCCTGAACCTCCTGTAGTCGGCCAGCTCGGTAACAGAAACCCTCATAGTCCTTTCCCATGAATTTCTCGGTACGCAAGTGGCACATCCAGACCGAGTACTGACCGGAATCATTTCAAGCGAACCTGCCGGCGCGGGACCGATTCCAGTTGCGGCTCACTTCCGCCAAGACGCGCCAACCGCCGGGCGTTTTCGCGCTCAATGAGTGCACGCATCCCCTCCCGGATCAGTGCCGACCTGCTTTTCAGGCCGGTAAGGCGTTGCGCTTGTTCCAGCAAGCGATCATCAATGTTGACGGTAGCCTTCATCCGATTCCCCTGTCTAAACGTGTTAACCGTGCGCCGCATGGGTCGTACACATCAAAGATTACATCATCTAGATGAAATTGCTTCCTGGTTCGCGATCGGGTTCCCTTCGAGGAATCACCTGTCACGGTACGTGATCACTCCACTGATTGGGCTTGATGGCCATGGCTGCTTGGCATAGCCTTGTCCCGGCTCCGCGACGGTGCGGCGCAATCAATCCGCTTCGGACCATGCCCGAGGCCGGCGCCTGCAGGTTCTCTGCAGGATTGGGACAAGAGAGAATCCGATTTCATGCTCCTGCGCCAACTCATTCACACTCTGGAGAGGCGGTTCCATCAGCGGGACATCGACCGCCGCCTGGTCAGGCCCTTCGAGTGGGGAGAAGAATTCCTCGGTGACGGAAGCCAGAGCGGCAGCCCCCTCCAACGGATTCAGGAGCACAACCGGCAGGCCCTGGCCGCCAGCCACGCCTACTTCGCTCCCGCACCTTCCCAAACCAGCCAATTCGACTTTGACGGCTTCTGGCTGCGCTTTCCCAGCGCCATCGAGACGCCCTATCCCGAAAACAACACCGTGCATGCGCGTTACTATCCCGGAGGCGAGATGGCCGCCATCGTCCTTCCGCAGTGGAACGGTGACGAGCAGGCCCATGTCGGACTCTGCAAGGCGCTGCAGCGCTTCGGTGTCGGCG
>JAPOZE010000502.1 GCA_026706225.1 Acidobacteriota bacterium | reverse complement strand
CGCGCCCGGCTGGAGAAGACGCTCTTTCACCGCCTGGCGGAGAAGGGATCCAAGGAGTGACCCGGATGAGGAGGGCAACCCTGCCAACGGTCCGGCCGGCCGCGCCGCCGCTGGACGTCGACCGGCTGCGCCGCGACTTCCCCATCCTTTCCGGTCGCGCCGCCGGCAAACCGCTGGTCTATCTCGACAGCGCAGCCTCCACTCAGAAACCGGCTCCCGTGATCGAAGCCATGAATGTCTTCTATCGCCAGGGCTATTCCAACATCCATCGGGGGCTCTACGCGCTCAGCCAGGAAGCCACCGAGGCCTTCGAGCAGGTTCGCTGCAAGGTGCAGCGGTTCATCAATGCCCGGGAGTCCCGCGAGGTGGTGTTCGTCAGGGGAACCACCGAGGGCATCAACCTGGTGGCCGGCACGCTGGCCCGCCAAAGGCTCGAGGCCGGCGACGAGATTCTGGTCTCGACCCTGGAGCACCACTCCAACATCGTGCCCTGGCAGAGGGTCTGCGAGGAAAAGGGCGCGACTCTGCGGGTCGCGCCCATCGATGACAACGGGGAGGTCCGGCTGGAGGCCTTTGAACAGGCACTCGGCTCTCGAACCCGCCTGGTGGCCATCGCCCACGTCTCCAATGCCCTGGGAACCGTCAATCCCGTGGCCGAAATGGTCGGGATGGCCCATCGCCGGGGGATCCCGGTGCTGGTGGATGGAGCCCAGGCGGCTCCCCACCTCCAGGTGGACGTTCAAGCGCTCGACTGCGATTTTTATGCCTTTTCGGGCCACAAGGTCTACGGTCCCACCGGAGTGGGCGTTCTCTACGGAAAAGCCTCCCTGCTGGAAGCCATGCCGCCCTACCAGTGCGGAGGCGAGATGATCCGTTCGGTCTCCTTCGAGCGCACCAGCTACAAGGAGATTCCCCATCGGTTCGAGGCGGGAACGCCCGATATCGTGGGGGTCATCGGACTGGGCGCCGCCCTGGACTACCTGGGCGCCGTCGGACTGGAAAGCGTTGCCGCTCACGAAGGCGAGCTGTTGTCTCACGCCACCGAAGCGCTCGCCTCGATCCCGGGAGTACGCATCGTCGGTCGAGCCGGACGCAAGGCGGGCGTGCTCTCCTTTGTGGTCGAGGGAGCCCACCCCCACGATATCGGGACCATTCTGGACCGGCAGGGAATTGCCGTTCGCGGGGGCCACCACTGCGCCCAGCCCCTGATGGAGCGCCTGGGCCTTCCGGCCACGGCCCGCGCCTCCTTCGGACTCTACAACTCCCACTCGGAAGTGGAACGACTGGCGGACGGGGTTCGCAGGGTCAGGGAGATTTTTGGCTCATGTCCGAGTTGATGGACCTCTACCAGGAGGTTATCCTGGACCACACCCGGCGGCCGCGCAATTTCGGGAGCCTGGACAACGCCACCCACCGGGCCGAGGGCCACAATCCGCTCTGCGGGGACAAGGTGTCGGTTGCCCTGGAGCTCGACGGGGACCTCGTCCGGGATATTCGCTTCCAGGGCAAGGGCTGCGCCATCTCCACCGCTTCCGCCTCCATGATGACCGAGTTGCTGAAGGGCCGAAAAGCCGCTCTTCTTTCCACGGCCTTCAGGCAGTTCCAGGATCTGGTAACCGGCAGGGCCGTCGAGCCGCCGGAAGACCTGGGAAAGCTGATGGCCTTTGCCGGTGTGGCTGCCTTTCCGGTTCGGGTCAAGTGCGCCACCCTGGCCTGGCACACGGTCAAGGCCGCCCTGGAGAACCGGCAGCAATCCGTCACCACCGAGTAGGCGGAAGCCAAGTTTCCGAGGCCTTGGCGAGCCAGCGCCTCAGACCGACAACCAATGAATTGTTGATTGCAGATTTCCGATTGTCGATTCGGCGGTAAGCACAATTGATCTTGCCTCAAATCAGAAATCCGCAAGCGAAAATCCAAAATTTGAGGATGCAACCATGACCACCGAATCCCCCCCGCTCGAGTCCGCTCCGTCGGAAGCGTTGAGGCAGCGAATCATCGAGGTGCTGCAGACGGTGTACGACCCTGAAATTCCCGTCAACATCTACGAGATCGGACTCATCTACGAGATTGATATCGACCCCTCCAATGCCGTCAAGATTCAAATGACCCTCACCTCACCGGCCTGTCCGGTGGCCGGGACCCTGCCGGGCGAGGTCGAATCCAGGGTCGCCGGGGCCGAGGGCGTGTCCGCCGCCCAGGTCGAGCTGGTATGGGACCCGCCCTGGAGTCCGGCCAAGATGTCGGAAGCCGCCAAGCTGCAACTGGGGATGCTCTGACCCCGACATTTCCTGTTGAATTCTGCCCCAAAAGAAATCAGACTTTTTGCATGAACCTTCCGAATTTGCTGACCCTGTCCCGGATCTTCGCGGTCCCTCTCCTGGTCGTTGTCCTTCTCACCCGCGTTTACAATCCGGAACGGCAGGTCGAGAGCCTCTCCGTCATCCTGGCCACCGTGATCTTTCTCGGCGCCTCCATCACCGACTACTTCGACGGCTACCTGGCCCGGCGGCGCCGGCAGGTGACCACGCTCGGGATGCTCCTGGATCCGATTGCGGACAAGCTGCTGATTTCGGCTGCCTTCATCTCGCTGGTGGAGCTCGGCTGGGCGCCTGCCTGGATGGTGGTGATCATCGTGGGCCGCGAACTGGCCATCACGGGTCTTCGCAGCATCGCGGCCAGGCAGGGACTCACTATCGATGCCTCGGAACTGGGGAAACTCAAGATGGTCTCGCAGGTGCTGGCCGTCACCCTGATCATCCTGAGCAACCTTGTCTTCTGGTTGAAGCCGCTCAGTCTGGCCGCGCTCTGGCTGACGGTCATCTTCGCCCTGGCCTCGGCCGTCGACTATTTCCGAAAATTCTGGAAGGCGGTCGGCATCCGCGGTCAGGCGAGCCCTGGCGAAAAGCCGGTCCTCCTGAAAAAAAGCCGGAGCGATGTACCCACTCAATAGTTCCGCCCGGGACTATCTCCTCAAGGCCGCCCGCTCGACGATTGAAGCCTACCTTCGGTCGGGAGTGCGGCCCGTTCCCGATCGGCCGTCCGCTCGGGAACTTCTCCAGAAACGGGGCGCTTTTGTCACGCTCTACCTCCGGGGGCGTTTGCGCGGGTGCGTCGGCTACGCCTGGCCCTTGACGCCCCTTTACCGGGCCGTGCCGGAGTGCGCCGTGTCGGCCGCGGTCGAGGACCACCGGTTTCGGCCGTTGCACCTGAAAGACCTGCCCGAAATCGAGATCGAGCTCTCGGTGCTCTCCGGGATGGACAAGGCCGCGGGCGCTTCCGAAGTCCTGGTGGGAACCCACGGGCTGCTGGTCAGCCAGGGGACGCGCCGAGGCCTGCTGCTGCCGAAGGTCGCGGTGGAGCACGATTGGACCTCGGAGCGGTTTCTGGAACAGACTTGCCTGAAGGCAGGGCTGTCCGGCCAGGCCTGGAAAAATGGAGCCACCGTCGAGAGATTCACCGCGACAGTCTTTGGAGAGAAGGGGAATGATGAATGATGAGTGATGAGTGATGAATGGAAAAACGGAGAGGCCAAGGCGCGGATAGAACTGCTTCATCAGCAAGCGGCACCCAGATGCTCTTGCATCCCTTTCGTGCCCGTTCTTATTCCTTCGTGCCCATTCGTGGATTCCTCTTTTTTCTGTTGAGCCTGTTGCAGAATTCGGCAGCGGGACGTCTACCGGAAAAGTGGCCGCAAAGGGCACAAAAACACAAGTGGTGACTTTTATCGTGCGCCGCGGGAAGACCGTCAACTTGGCGCAGGGAAAAGGCTTATGCTAGACTCGAACGTCAACTGCCGTTCCCGTACCGGAGCACACTGAAGGCCGCCGCCCATTCACTCCCGACAAGCGCTGCCGGCCCCTCGCCACCCCCCATGTCCCCATCTCCCAACGGAAAAATATGCACCGTCATCCGGGAGTGCGCCCCGGGCGACTTCGAAACGGCCGTTCTGGAGAGCCGAAGGGCTCCCGACCCGCAAAACATTCCACACCAATAAAAGAAAACTTCTCAACTTAACCAGGAACGGCTGCAGCGCTG
>JAPOZE010000414.1 GCA_026706225.1 Acidobacteriota bacterium | reverse complement strand
CCATGCACAGCTTGTCCAGATAGCCGTCGCCCGAGGTGTACTCCTGCTCGATCTGGGACCACAGCTTCATGAAGGGTTGCGCCGCCCGGGTCAACATGTCCTGCACCTCCGGGTAGTCTTTCCGTTTCATTTGCTCGATCAGCCGGGCTCCCCACTCCGGCCAGTAGTTGCAGACGTGGACCTCGAAGCCTCGGGCCCCCAGCATGTGGCTGGCCACGAAGTGCATCTGGTTGTCGATCACCGAAAACCGCCGGCCGTAGGCTTGCACCACCTGCTCGAAGCTCATCCAGTTCGGGTGGGGCGTGGCCCACTTGAGCCCCACCACGTTGGGTATTGCCGCCAGCCTGCCGACCAGGCCCAGAGAGACCCCGGTGCTGGTCCAGAAGGTGTTGTAGACGATGATGCCGACGTCGGCGGCTTCAGCGGCCGCGACCACGTATTCGTAGAAGTCCTCTTCGGAATGGCCGAAGTAGAAGGGACAGGAGACCTGGATGTAGTCGGCGCCGAGGTCCCGGGCGGCCCGGGCCAGGCGGCGCAGTTCGGCAGTGCTGGTGGTCTGGGCTCCCATGGCCACCGGGGCCCGTCCCTCCACCGCCTCGACCACGGTCTTGGCCACGACCACCCGCTCCTCAAAGGTCATGGTGGAGAAATCGCCGGCGGCGCCCCCGGCCAGGAAGACGGCGTTGCCGCTCTTGAGGCCTCCCCCCAGCAGGAAATCCACGTGCCTGCGGACTCCCTCCAGGTTCAGCGACAGATCGGCGTCGTCGTGGAACAACGTGGGAACGGTGACGTAACAACCGCGCAAGCGTTGTCTGGCCTTATCGAAATCCATGGATGATTGTTCTCCTGGTCAGTCGGGTGCAAATGTCGGGGATGTAGGGACGTCCGGGGCGAACTTCCCGCCGACGGCGTCGCGGCGTCCAGATTTTACGTCATCCCCGGCCGAATGCGCTGTGCTGCTTTGCAATTCTTGTCCAGTTTGTCCGTAGAGTGGATTACCGCCGGCCCAGGGCCCACCAGCAGAGCAGGCCCACTCCGGCAACCAACAGACTGCGCAGGCGGCGGACCAGAGAGAGAGTCACGCCCACGGCGGCCGGAAGGCTCAGCAGGGCGAGCACAAGGGCGTAGCCTCCCTCGGCTACCCCCAGCTGCATGGGAACGAACAGAAAAAGGAGGCTCATGAACTTGCTGGCGGTTTCAATCAACAGCGGGTAGAGCAGCGGCGGCGGATCCGCCAGCACCGCCAGCACCCAGTACACCTCCAGAATCAGCAGCAGGTGGGCTGCCGATTCCAGCCCGACAATCGTCAGGAACCGGGCCGGCCGGTCGTATACCACCCGGAAGAGGACCTCCTCCATCTGTCTCACCCGTTCCAGATGGGGCGTCACCCGGCTGGAGAGCCGGGGTCGCCGGCTGAGCCGTTCGAGAATGGAATGAAAGAGATAGGACCGGCGGACAAAGGCAATTACGGCTACCAGCAGGATTCCGCCGAGCAGGAGCACGCCGCCCCAGACCGAAGCCCGCAGGGCAGGCTCCAGGGGGAACCGGAGGGCCAGGACGGCAAACCCTACTGCGGCAATGGCCACAGCGCTCAGGTTGTAGAAGAGGATCTCGGACAGGGTGGAGGCGAAGGCCTGGTGGAGAGCCAACCCTCTCCGCTTGAGCAGCCAGGCCTTGGCGGGCTCCGCCAGCAGGGGCCCGGTGGAGGTCAGGACCCGCACGGCTTCCCCGGAGATTCGAATCCACAGCACATCCCAATAGGACATCTGGATGCCGAGCAGGCAACGGTGGAGCGCTGCCGCCCGCACACCCTGGTAGAGGGCGTGGATGGCTGCCAGGGCCGCCAGGTGCCAGCCGATCTGCAGCAGCAGGGAGAGAATCCGGCCGGGACCGAGCCGATAGACCAGGTAGATCGCCAAGCCCAGGCCCAGCATCATCAGCAGGGCGCGCAGGGTTCTGCGGCCGGTCGCGTGCATCATTGGCGGGGTCAGCGCGGGGTCAAGGGCCGGATGTTCTTCTCGACCCGGTTCAGAGGATGACGGAACGCTTGCCGCCGCAGCCTCTTGAGATTGGGGTAGCCATCGGCCTGCTCGCGGGCCCACTCTTCGGCGAAGCGCCCGTTGCGGATGTCCCTCAGGGTGTCTTTCATGCGCTGCCTGACCTCTTCGGAGGGAAGCTTCTCGTGCCGGGTCAGCGTTCCATACTGGGAGGTGGGAGAGTGATAGCGGGTCTGCTCGAACATGCCCTCGACCGCCATCTTGTGGAAAATCTCGCCGGCCTCGCCGGAGGCGTAAAACTCCAGGGCAACCAGCTCGGGGGGCACACCCGCCTCCACCAGCACCTCGTAGGACAGCAGCAGGGCCTGGTTGAAGAGGGGCCACAAGGCCTGCTCGCCAAACAGGTTCACGTCGGCCTCGTCCTGGAAGGTGCACTCCAGGACCCCGGCGCGGGTGCAACCCACCCCCTTGGCCAGCGCCAGTGCGATTTGGCGGGCCTGGCCGGAGGCGTCGTGGCCGACGGCCACGAAGGCCGGAACGCCCTTTCCCTCGACGAACAACTCACGCACGGTGACGCCCATGGCACGGGGGGACATCATTACTACGTCGACGTCGGGAGGAGGCTGGATGCACTTGAAGCGGTAACCGTAACTGCTGGCGAAGTCCAGCACCTGCCCGCCGCGAATGTGCTTTTGCATGTGCCGTTCGTAGACCTGCTGCTGGATTTCATCCGGAATTCCCACCAGAACCAGGTCGGCCCTGGAGGTCGCCTGAGCGATGGAGAAGACCGGAAATCCGTCTCGTTGGGCTTCCTGATAGTAGGCATCCCGGCGGTTGCCCACGATCACATCCAGCCCGCTGTCCCGCAGGTTGCGGGCCTGGGCGCTTCCCTGGTTGCCGTACCCGATCACGCCGATGAGGCGGTCTTTCAGGGGGGCCAGGTCGACGTCTTCATCGAAATAGATCTTGCGCATAGGTGTGTCTCCTTGGGGATGTGACCTCTGGCTGGACTGTGTTCCCGAGCCTGATAGGTCCGCGATAAATGGAATTGGGGCCGGGCATTCGGTTTTACGGTCTTGAGTACTAGCTTCTCGCTGGCTTGTGCTTGCAGTCAGCACGGCGTTGGTCAGGTCCTGCTTGTGTCCAACAGGCCGCGCAACGCCGGCAGTAATTTCGGGACGTCGTCCTGGATGATGTTCCAGATGAGGTCATCATCCACGCTCAGATAGCTGTGCGCCAGGCGGTTTCGCGCTGCAATGATCGCCCGCCACGGGATCTCCGGGTGCTGGTCACGGATCGCGCTCGGGATGTGGGTAGCTGCCTCGCCGATCAATTCCAGGTTGCGCAAAGTAGCATCATAGATGATCGCTTCGTTGACGAACGTGGCCTGATCCATTCCGGAGGTATAAGTGCGGACCTTGTCAGCGAACTCGAGCATGTCGGCCACATAGAATCGCCATTCCCGTGATCCTTCACCAGCGCTAGACATGGACGGCCTCCCGCTCGACGTACGGGCGCAGTTCCGCCCGCAGCGCCTTGTGAGTTACCAGATCGACGGAGCGTCCCAGCAGGTCTTCCAGGTAAAACTGGGTGCCGAAGTAACCCTTGGAGGTTGCCGGTCCGTCGAAACGGACCAGGATGTCGATGTCGCTGTCTTCCGATGCCTGATCCCGAGCCACCGAGCCGAAGGACGAGATCGGTAACCCCGAATCGTTGCGCAAGGGTCGCCTTGTGCGCTCGAAGCACCTTGAGGACTTCATCTCTGGTCATTGGTGCTCCCGTGGAGGCGTCGAGCCCCCTTTGGCTGAAACGCTGTCCTGACTCGGCGTGACGAGGATTTTCCGGATGCCCATTCTATCACTCCCGCCCTCGTCTGACGGTCGTTGGCCGAGATCTTTGGAGAACGCGGCAATGGCCATCAGCAGGTAGCTTGGGGGCCCGAGCCCGACGATTAACCCGGAGAGTCTTCCGTCTACCGTTGTTGGCCCCACACCAGCCCCTTCAACCTGGACTCGGGTGGCGCCTCGAAATAACGGCTGGCCAGC
>JAPOZE010000362.1 GCA_026706225.1 Acidobacteriota bacterium | reverse complement strand
CCACCGGCCACGATACCCTCTTCGACAGCAGCCCGGGTGGCATGCATGGCGTCTTCGACGCGGGCCTTCTTCTCTTTCATCTCAGTCTCGGTCGCCGCTCCCACCTTGATGACGGCCACCCCGCCAACCAGCTTGGCCAGCCGTTCCTGCAGCTTTTCCCGGTCGTAGTCGGAAGTCGTCTCGTCGATCTGGGCCCTCAACTGGTTGACCCGGCCCTGGATATCGGAACTCGCTCCCGAACCTTCCACGATGGTGGTGTTGTCCTTGTCGATGGTGACCTTCTTGGCGTCACCCAGGTCGCCGAGCTGAACATTCTCCAGCTTGATGCCCAGGTCCTCGCTGATGACTCTGCCACCGGTCAGAATGGCGATGTCTTCCAGCATGGCCTTGCGCCGGTCGCCGAACCCGGGGGCCTTCACGGCCGAGCAGTTGAGCGTTCCACGCAACTTGTTCACCACCAGCGTCGCCAGGGCTTCACCTTCCACCTCCTCGGCCACGATGACGAAGGGCTTTCCGGTTTTGGCAATCTGCTCCAGCAGGGGGAGCAGGTCCTTCATGGAGCTGATTTTCTTCTCGTGGAGGAGAATCAGGGCATTGTCCAGCACGCATTCCATCCGCTCCGGGTCGGTGACGAAATAGGGCGACAGGTAGCCGCGGTCGAACTGCATGCCCTCCACCACCTCCAGGGCGGTCTCGATCGTCTTGGCTTCCTCGACCGTGATGACTCCGTCCTTGCCGACCTTGGCCATGGCCTCGGAAATGATGGTGCCGATGGTGGCGTCCCCGTTGGCGGAAACCGTGCCGACCTGGGCAATATCCTCTCCCCGCACCGGCTTGGACAAGCTGCCGATTTCGTCAACGGCTTTGTCGACCGCCTTGTCGATGCCACGCTTCAGAGCCATCGGATTGGCTCCGGCGGCGACCGTCTTGACGCCTTCCCGGAAAATCGCCTGAGCCAGGACCGTCGCCGTGGTGGTTCCGTCTCCCGCCACGTCGCTGGTCTTGGAAGCCACTTCCCGCACCATCTGGGCACCCATGTTCTCTTCGACGTCCTTGAGTTCGACCTCCTTGGCCACGGTGACTCCGTCCTTGGTGATGGTCGGCGATCCGAATTTCTTGTCCAGAACGACGTTTCGTCCCTTGGGACCCAGGGTGATGCGAACCGCGTCGGCCAACTGATTGACACCCTTCAGGATGGCTTGACGGGAATCTTCACCGTGAGTAATTCGCTTTGCCATTCTTCATTCCTCCATATTTTTCGTGGGTTGGTCTGTCGAGGCCGGATTGGCCCGGGTGGGACGCCATCGCTTCCTAGCCGGCGTCCGCAAGGATACCGAGGACCTCGTCTTCCCTCAGGATGAGGTATTCCTCACCTTCAATCTTGATGTCGGTTCCTGAATATTTGCCGAAGAGTATGTGATCGCCTTCTTTGACTTCCAGGTTCAAGCGGGTCCCATCGTCCAGGATCTTTCCGTTGCCAACCGCCACCACAATTCCCTCCTGGGGTTTTTCCTTGGCGGTGTCGGGGATGATGATCCCACCCCTGATGTTCTCGGTCTCCTCGATGCGCCTGATCAGTATCCGGTCGTGGAGCGGTCTGACCTTCATGCCGGCATCTCCTTTCTATTCCAAGTGTCGCCAGTTTCCGTTCGGATCGGAGTTGTTAGCACTCCAGATCCGAGAGTGCTGATAATAGGAACGGGTCCCTACGGAGTCAAGCGTTTTTTGGATGGACCGGCTTTTTTTCGGGGGCCGGAGTGGTTGGCGGAGGAGAGCTTTTTCAGCAGGGTGTTGCGGTGGATTCCCAGCGTCTTGGCAGTCTGGGTCCGATTGCCTGCGGATCGCTCTAAACACTTCATGATAAACTGTTTTTCAAATTCCTTGGTGGCTTCTTCGAAGAGAAGCCCTCGATCCAGCATTTCGGTGATCAGACGGTCCAGTTGGTCTTTCACGATCGAATCCCCATGAGTTTTCCGCGCCGAGCTGCCGAAACGTCCGGAACCCCGGCCACTCTCCCAACCTTCGCTCTCAGGGTGCCACGGTGTCCGATTCCCCGTCGAAAGGGGCTTCGCACGGACACCTGGGCTAAGCCTCCTCTTCACTCGGCGGCTCGGATTGTTCCCGCCAGAGTCTCTCCACTTCGCCGTAGCCTTCCATGAATCGATCCTTCAGGGTCTGAGGGGTGACCAGGATCAGCACCCGGGCGCTGACCAGCAGGAAGGGGGCCAACCGGGCTTCGCGGATGCTGGCCAGCTTCACCGGAAAGGCCGTCAGGAGCAGAACCAGGACCGCAGCGATCATCCATCCGCGAATCAGTCCGAAGGCGGCTCCCAACAGGCGATCGAACCACTGCAGGTGAGCCACTCTCACGAATTTGTGGACGAAGAAGGAGACCAGCGCCCCTGCAATCAGGCACCCGCAGAAAATCGTCACAAAGCCCAGAATGTCGGCAAAGTCCCGGTTCCCGACCCACTGGAGAAAGAAACCGCTGGTCATGGGATAGAACCAGGCAGCCAGCACGATTCCGACCACCACCGCGCCCAGTGAGATGGACTCTCGGACGAAGCCCTTCAGCAGACTGCCCAACACCGAGATAAACACCACGGCCAGGATGACCCAGTCGAGAGAGTTCAGATCATGGAGAGGCTCCATCCAGTCAGTCCCTCCTGTCCATCAACTCTTCAATCATCTCTCTGCCGCGGGCCTTGACGGAGCCGATGCGAACGTGCGGTTTGACTCTCCCGTGAAAATCCGAGCCGGCTGTCTTCACCAGTTCCCAGCGAGCCGCCCAGTCGGAGAACCGTCGAGTCGATTGGGGATCGTGGTAGGAGGAATGGACCTCCAGCCCCCCCAGCCCATGGGCGACAAAGGTCTCCAGAACGGTCTCGTCGGCCTCGTAGCCGGGCGCCCCCGGGTGGGCCAGCACCGGGACGCCGCCTGCCCGCCGGATCAACTGCAGGGCTTCCAGGGTACAGAGCCGCTCCATCTCGGCAAAGGCGGGTTTTCCCTGGGCAAAGAAGTCTCGATAAAAGGCGATGACCCCTCGGGCGGCTTCCTTCCCGTGAAGGTAACGGCGTAGCCTGGGGGACTCGCGGGATTCGGGTTTTGCCAAGAGGGCTTGAGCGATGGCCGGGCCCGTCGGTATCGGGTTGCGGGTCGCTCCGATGACCTCTTCGAAGGTAATCTCGAAACCTGAAGCGCGCAGCCGCTCAACCCTTGCTTTCGCCTGTTGGCGTCTTCCCTCGGCCAGGCCTTGAAGCCTTGACCGCAACTCCACGGACCGGTAGTCGACCAGGGGGGCCAGCACGTGGAACTTGCGGGCCAGGTAATGAGTGCTGATCTCGACGTTAGGGTAGAACTCAAGGGGGAATTCCCGGGCCAGGCGCGTTCCCTCGGCGATGGCCGCCACCGTGTCGTGGTCGGAGATGCAAAGACCGGCAAGACCGGCTTCGCAGGCCATTTCAAAGAGCCGCCGGGGAGGATGGTCGGCATCGCTGGAGTAATTCGAGTGAATGTGCAAGTCGTAGAAGCCAGCCCGCATTTTTCACCGGGAGCCTGCGTCATCTAGCATTATTGGGGACAGTCCTCTAATTTAGAGGCCCAAATGCGCCGTAAACAGGGAAGTAACTCCTTGTTCAATCGATTTTGTTGTTAATTAAAGGGAACGCACTTCATCGGTAGGCCCCCCTGGCCCGCAATTCTTACCAGGCCGCTGAGCCTACGGTAGCAAAGTATTCGTGTTTAGCACCTTGCAGCGCTTTGTATGGAGTCTTCAGCGTGCAGACTGTGCTGGGCGCGCCCTGGCTTGTCCTTTTCCCCTCAGCGCATCCATGCTCGCTCGACCGTAGTGACCGCTACGCTCTTCGCTCCCGAGCACGCGCTGAGGGAAAAATGCCTGCGCCATGATCACGCCCCCTGGTGAGAAATGCGGGCCAGTTCTCCGCAAGGCGAATCCCCGGCAGTCAGCCATCCAGTTTTCTGCCGGTGAGGTGCTCGAAAGCATCCATGTATTTCCGGCTGGTCGCTTCCACCACCCAGTCGGGCAGCTTGGGAGCGGGGGGCTTCT
>JAPOZE010000262.1 GCA_026706225.1 Acidobacteriota bacterium | reverse complement strand
GAACCGAAGCCATGGACAGCTACTTTCTATCCCACCTGGACGTCCTGGAAGCCGAGGCCATCTACGTCATGCGTGAAGTGGCCTCGGAGTTTGAGCGGCCGGTGCTGCTCTTCTCGGGCGGAAAGGACTCCATCTGCCTGTTGAGGCTGGCTGAAAAGGCCTTTCGTCCGGCCCACTTCCCCTTCCCTCTGCTGCACATCGATACCGGCCACAACTTTCCGGAGGTGATCGAGTTTCGCGACCGGCGGGTCAAGGAGCTCGGGGAGCGCCTGATCGTCCGCACCGTGGATGACGCCATCGACGCCGGCATCGTCGCTGAACCGGGCGGTACCGACAAGAGCCGCAACTGGCTGCAGATTCCCACGCTGCTGCATGCCCTGGAGGAGTTCAAGTTCGACTCCGCCTTCGGGGGAGCGCGACGCGACGAGGAAAAATCCAGGGCCAAGGAAAGGTTCTTTTCGTTTCGAGACGAATTCGGACAGTGGGACCCGCGCAACCAGCGACCGGAACTCTGGAGTATTTACAACACCAGGATCCACCCGGGTCAGCACATCCGCGTGTTTCCCCTGTCCAACTGGACCGAACTGGATGTCTGGCAATACATCGCGCGGGAGAAGCTGGAGATTCCCAGCATCTACTTCAGCCACCGGCGGGAGGTCTTCCGGAGGGACGGCCTGTGGATGAGCGCCTCCGACCTGCTTCCGCTCAAACGCGGCGAGACGATCGAGACCCGGTCGATTCGCTTCAGGACGGTTGGGGACATCCTCTGCACGGCGGCCATTGAGTCCTCCTGCTCCACGGTTGAGGAAATCATCGGAGAAGTGTCTTCCCTCAAGGTGACGGAACGGGGCGCCCGGGCCGACGATCAAGTCTCCGAGACATCCATGGAAGACCGCAAAAGGGAGGGGTATTTCTAGGTGAATGCCCGAACGAACGATCCCCAGGCCACTGTGCAACTGCTGCGGTTCACCACCTGCGGCAGCGTCGACGATGGGAAAAGCACCCTGATCGGCCGGTTGCTCCACGATTCCAAGTTGATCCTGGAAGATCAATTGGCCGCCTTGAAGCGGGCCAGCCAGATGCGGGGTGAATCGGAGGTCAACCTGGCCAACCTCACCGACGGTCTGCGGGCCGAGCGGGAGCAAGGCATCACCATCGACGTGGCCTACCGCTACTTCGCCACCCCCCGCAGGCGGTTCATCGTGGCCGACACCCCGGGTCACGTCCAGTACACCCGCAACATGGTCACCGGCGCCTCCACCAGCAGCCTGGCCCTGATCCTGGTGGATGCTCGCAAGGGCATCATCGAGCAGACCCGGAGACATGCCGCCATCGCATCTCTGCTGGGCATTCCCCACCTGGTGCTGTGTGTCAACAAGATGGACCTGGTCGGCTATTCCGAAGAGGTTTTCGAAGCCATTCGGCAGGACTTCACCCGGTTCTCGACCCGCCTCAAAATCAGGGACGTCACCTTCGTCCCCATGAGCGCCCTGCTGGGAGACAACGTGGTCGATCGCTCCGCCAGCATGCCCTGGTATCTGGGCGAGACGCTTCTTTCCTTTCTGGAGAGCGTTCACATCGCCAGCGACTGGAACATGCAGGATCCCCGCTTCCCCGTCCAATGGGTCATCCGGCCCCAATACGGCCGTTCCACCGAATTCAGGGCCTTCGCCGGACAGGTGGCCAGCGGGGCCTTCCGGGTTGGTGACCGGGTCACCGTGCTACCGTCCGGAAGACAATCCCGGATTCAGGACATTCAGCTCATGGGCCGGTCCCTGGAGGTTGCCCATGCCCCCATGTCGGCCTGCATCCTGCTTGAAGACACCATCGACGTCAGTCGAGGGGACCTCATCGTGGCCTCCGACAATCTGCCCCAGGTCGGCAAGGACCTGGAAGCCATGTGTTGCTGGATGGACGAGACTCCCCTGCAACTCGGCAAGAAATACCTGCTGAAACACACCACTCACAGCACCAAGGCCATGGTTCACCACCTGCACTATCGGCTGGACATCAACCGCCTGGAAGAGGACTCGGCTCATGTGCTGAAACTCAACGAGATGGGACGCATCGCCCTGAAGACGGCCGCTCCCCTGCTATACGACCGCTATCACCGCAACCGGAGCCTGGGAGGTTTCGTGCTCATTGACGAATCCACCCATGCCACCGTGGGAGCCGGCATGCTGGAGGAACCCGCCAAACCCGCGCCCCTTCCGGAACGCGTCGACTACTCCATCTGAACCGGTGCCTCCCCCACAATAATTGAACAATCTCCAGGCTGTGAGGTTATATTAGGGGCTTCAATTTCGTCCCAGTACGCCAAGAGAGGAAACCATCCATGAAACTGGCCGGCAAGGTAGCACTCGTCACCGGGGGCGGCACCGGGATCGGGAGAGCCATTTCCCTGCTGTTTGCCCGGGAGGGCGCAACCGTTGCCATCAACTATTCCAAGTCCGAGGCGGAGGCTTCCGAAACGGCCTCCCGGGTTCAGGAATCGGGAGGGCGCAGCCTGCTGGTTCGCACCGACGTCTCATCCGATGCCCAGGTCAGGCAGATGATGGAACGGGTCCATGGGGAACTGGGCGCCATCGATATTCTGATCAACAACGCCGGCTTCACTCGATTCATCAGCTTCACGGACCTGGAGGAGTTGACCGAGGACATCTGGGACAGCCTCTTCGCCGTCAACCTGAAAGGCACCTACTTCTGCTGTCGTGCCGTGGCTCCCCTGATGCAGGCGCAAGGCGGCGGACGCATCGTCAACATCGCCTCGGTGGCCGGAATCACCGGACAGGGGAGCTGCATTGCCTATTGCGCGTCCAAGGCCGGAGTCATCAGCCTGACCAAGTCATTGGCTCGAGCCCTGGGTCCCGACATCCTGGTGAATGCCGTGGCTCCGGCTCTCACCGAGACCCGCTGGCTGGACGGAGTTGCGAGAGCTCCGGAGATGCGGGAGAACTTCAAAAAGGCCTCGCCTCTCAATCGCATGGGAACGGCCGAGGATGTCGCCGAGGTCACGCTTTCCATGGCGACCGACTGGAGCTTTGTCACCGGGCAAATCGTGGTGGTGGACGGCGGCAGAATGCTCTGAAGCAGCGCCTCCCGAGGCAGCATCCTGTGCGGGAACAGGCCCATCGGCCCCGTCGTTGCGGGTGCGTCCGGCCCCCCGCCCTGACGGGCGGATCATACGAGAGTGAAACACCCAATCGTCAATAAAGACGAACCACCAATGAACACGAATAGACACGAAGACAGACGAACATCCGTCAACGACCAGCGGCACTATAATGCTTCAGGAACTTTGTACCCTTGGTATGACTTCGTCTCCTTCGTACACAGCCCCTCGAAATCGGTTGTGACACCTCATCAATCATTAACTTATTGGTGTTCATTCGTGTTCATTCGTGGTTCGTCGTTTTCCTTTGTGGATAACTCCTGTCGGTCCTTCGTGTGACTTCGTGGATCACTCTTTTTTCTTTTGTTTCAGCCAACCCTGATGCGCGAACTGGCCAACGTCAACGGTACCGTCTGTGCCCTCGAGGAGGCCGTGATCCCGGCGGAGGACCGGGGTTGCCTGTTCGGAGATGGGGTCTACGAGGTGGTCCGCGCCTACCAGGGGCGGCTCTGGGGGTTGCACCGGCACTGGAGGCGATTTCAGCGCAGCTTGAGGGAGATTGACCTCCAGCCCGCCAACCTCGACGAGATCCGGGGTTGGGTCGAGGAAACCTACCGTGCCAGCCAGATCCCGAACGCTACCGTCTATTTCCACTTGACCCGGGGAGCCAGCCCCAGGAACCATTCCTGGAACGAAGCCCTGAAGCCCTCTTTCTTCATGAGCGTGCGCCCATTTGCCGAAAGGGGGATCGTTGAAGGCGTCAAGGTTCAGTCGGTTCCGGACTTGCGCTGGCGCCGGTGCGACATAAAATCCCTCAACCTGCTGCCCAATGTGCTGGCCAAGCAGCAGGCCCGAAAGCTGGGAGCCTATGAAGCGCTGCTGGTGGACACCAGGGGAAATGTCACCGAGGGCAGCTCCTCGGCCGCTCTGGCAATTCTCGACCGCACCATCGTCGC
>JAPOZE010000412.1 GCA_026706225.1 Acidobacteriota bacterium | reverse complement strand
CCTGGGCTCCGGTGTCCAGAAACCGCAGGATGACAGGCTGCTGATTGGTGGTGACCCGAACGATGGGCGTCACCCCCCTCAGCTCCGCCGCCCGGGTCATGTTCTCGCAGTCCCGCGGCTCTACCGTGCCGTGTTCGGCGTCGAAGACCAGAAAGTCCCATCCCTGATATCCCAGGAATTCAATCAGTCCCGGATCGGGATAGCGGACGAAAGCCCCGAAGACGGTTTCGCCGGCCTTCAACCTGGCCTTGGTCGTATTCTTCTGCAAAAGAGCACCCCCTCTGATCTATTCCACCTGCCCGGCCCGGTCGACGACGCAGGCCGCCTCGCGTTTCATCCCGGCTTGCCGACCACCACCGGCCGGTTCTTCCGATAGGACTTCCAGGCCGCCAACCCCAGTTCCACCGCGCGCCGCCCGGCCCGGCCCGTGACCGGCGGCACGGAGTCCTCCAGCACCGATCCGACAAACGCCTTCATCTCGGCCAGGTAGGACTCCTGGTAGCGTTCCAGGAAAAAATAGAGGGGGAGCGGCCCGTGAACCCCCTGGCCGTTGCTGTACACGGCTTGATGGGAGGTGCGGTTGCCCACCACCACCTGCCCTTCCGAACCGAAGACCTCCACCCTCTGGTCGTAGCCGTAAACGGCCCGGCGGCTGTTGTCGATGGCGCCCAGGGCGCCGCCGGCGAAGCGCAGCATCACCATGGCCGTATCCAGATCGCCGGCCTGGCCGATGGCCGGATCTATCAGGGTGCTTCCCGTGGCATACAGCTCCTCGATCTCGTCGCCGGCCAGGTAACCGGCGATATCGAAGTCGTGGATGGTCATGTCCAGGAAGATTCCACCCGAGGCCTTGACGTACTCGGCGGGAGGAGGTTCGGGGTCCCGGCTGGTGACGCGCACCAGGTGGGGTGTCCCGATCCTGCCGGCGGCCACGGCCTCCCGCGCCTGGTGAAAGCTGGGGTCGAAGCGCCGGTTGAATCCCACCTGCAACTTTACCTCGAACTCTCGAACCGCCTCCAGGGCATCATCGATCTCCTGCAGATCCAGGGCCAGCGGCTTCTCGCAGAAAATGTGCTTTCCCGCCGCCGCGGCCTCCCGGATCAGTTCGGGATGGGTGGGGGTGCTGGAGCAGATGAGCACCGCGTCGATGGAGGGATCCTCCATGAGGCGGGCCGTTTCCGGGACGGACGCAGGAATCCCGAAATCGGCGGCGCAGCGCTCGGCAGACTTCAGGGAGATGTCCACCACCACCGACAGGCGGGCTTCCGGGATGCGGCGGGTCAGGTTGTGGGCGTGGATGCGCCCGATGCGGCCGGCGCCGATCAGGCCCAGGTTGAGCTGAGCAACCAAGAAAGGAACCTCGCTGTCAAGTGTGCTCGATTATCCGATCCCGATGGCCCTCAGATACTCCCGGGTTCGCTTGGCGATGGGCAAGGGCTTGTCAAAGGGGGCGGGATACATGTCCTGCTCGACGATGGCATAGCCGTTGTAGTCGATCTCCTGCAGCACCCGGCACAGAGCCGGGAAATCCACCACTCCCCGGGATGGCTCGCAGAACAGGTCCATGCCCACGGCGTGGGCGAAGGGAATGTTCTCCTCGGCCACTTTCCTCTGCAGATCGGGCCGCACGCTCTTGAGGTGGAGATAGGGAATCCGCCCGTGGTGGCGTCGAAGAAAGGCGATGGGGTCGCCCCCCCGGTAGGCGTGATGGCCGGTGTCCAGGCAGAGCACGACCCGCTCGGGATCGGTCTGGCTCAGCAGTCTTTCGATCTGGTCCTCGTATTCCACGTGGGTTTCGGCGTGAGGATGGAAGACCACCTGCAGGCCGAACCGTTCCCTGACTAGGTCCACCACGTAGTGAATCCGGTCGACCAGCCGCTTCCAGGCCTCGTTGTCCAGCCTGCCGGGAGCGGTGGCCTCGCCCGTCCAGAGATTGGTATAGGTGTCGTCGATCAGGATCAGGTATTCGGCGCCCAGATAGGCCAGGGACTCCCCCGCGCCCAGGACCTGCTTCTCCAGGCCCGGCCATGCGGCATCGTCTTCCAGGTGTCCCATGGCGAAGGTGCCGGAAGCCCGCAGGCCGCGCTTTGCCAGCTCGTTTTGAAGCGTGGCCCGATCGGTGGGCAGATAGCCGTAGGGTCCCAGCTCCGTCCACTGGTAGCCCGCTTCGGCGATTTCGTCCAGGCAGCGTTGCCAGGGAATCTGCTTGTCGTCGCTGGGAAACCAGACACCCCAGCTATCGGGGGCACTGCCGATCTTGACGTCCATGGCGGTTTCGGCCCTCCCTGACCGGTTCAATAGTAGAAACGCTGCAGACGCGCTCTTTCGTTCTCGTACTCCTCCCGGCGCTTGCGGGTCTCGGGGTCTCCGCTCACCTCGGCCGCGGCCACGTCCCACCAGATGCCGGCGCCCGGAGGCGTCCGGTACTTTTCAGTATCCACCACGATGACGCAGGGCTGCGACTTCTTTCTGGCCTCCTGCAAGGCCTCCCGGAACTCGTCGGGGGTGTAGACGTGCATGGCGTGGGCCCCCAGGCTCTGGGCGTTGTGAGCGAAGTCGATGGGCACGAAGTCGGCGTCCAGAAGATTGGTTTCCTCGTTTCGGGCCCGGAACTCGTTCCCGAAGCTGTGTCCCGCCCGAGCCAACTGCAGGCCGCGAATGCACTGGTAGCCGTGGTTCTCCGAGATGACCAGGGTGATCTTCAGCCTCTCCTGCACGGCGGTCATCAACTCCATGGGATTCATCAGGTAGGTGCCGTCGCCCACAAAGACATACACTTCCCCTTCCGGCTGGGCCATGCGCACACCCAGTCCGGCCGGGATCTCGTACCCCATGCAGGAATAGCCGAATTCCACGTGGCAGCTTCTGCCGCCGGTGGCATCCCACAGCTTCAGCACGTCGCCGGGAGGATTGCCGGCGGCGGCCACGATGGTATCGCCCGGACGGGCCTCCTGGTTGAGAACGCCCACAAGCTGGGCCTGGCTCATGGCTTCTCCCTGGACCGGTTGATAGACTTCGTTTTCCAGTCGGCTCCGCCACTCCCGCTTCCACCCGGCGACTTCCCGGACGTAGTCGGCCCGCGGCTTCACTCCGGCGGCCAGGGCCGCCTCGGTGAGGGCTTCCAGCCCGGCCCTCGCATCGGCCAACAGGGGCACGGACCCCTGCTTGTAGGCATCGTGAGGCCCCACGTTCAGGCTGATGAACTTCACCTCCGGGTTCTGAAAGGCCGATTGAGACCCGGTGGCGAAATCGGTAAGCCGAGTGCCCACGCAAATGAGCAGGTCGGCCTGGCCGGCCACCCTGGCGGCGCAGGGATTTCCGGTCACTCCGTAACCGCCCAGGCCCACCTCCGATTCCTCCCGCAGCGCGCCTTTTCCCGCAAAGGTCTCGCCCACGGGAATACCGAGCTCTCTTGAAAAACGCTGCAGCGCCTCGCAGGCCTCCGAGTAGTGGACCCCGCCGCCGGCGATCACCATGGGTCGCTTGGCCCGCTTCAACAGGCCGACCGCTTCCCGAACCCGGTCGGGATCGGGCAGGCGCCGCTCGACCAGCCAGGTCCTCTCTTCGAAAAAGGCCGCCGGGTAGTCGTAGGCGTGAGCCTGCACATCCTGGGGCAGCGACAGGGTGACCGTTCCGGTCTCGACCGGATCGGTCAGAACCCGCATGGCCTCGGGCAGGGCCGTCAGGAGTTGCTCGGGCCTCGAAATCCGGTCGAAGAATCGACTGACGGGGCGGAAACAGTCATTCACGCTCACATCGGCCGATACCGGATGCTCGAGCTCCTGCAGCACCGGGCCCTGGTGGCGGGTCACGTAGTAGTCCGAGGGCAGCAGCAGGACCGGCAGTCGATTGATGGTGGCCGTGGCCGCCCCCGTCAGCATGTTGGTGGCCCCCGGCCCGACGGAGGAGGTGCAGGCCATGGTGGCCAGGCGGCAGTTGGCCTTGGCGTACCCGGCAGCCGTGTGCACCATGGACTGCTCGTTGCAGGGCTGATAGTAGGGGAGGTCGGCCCCGTATTCATAGAGCGCCTGCCCCAAGCCGGCCACGTTGCCATGGCCGAAGATGCCGAA
>JAPOZE010000540.1 GCA_026706225.1 Acidobacteriota bacterium | reverse complement strand
ATCAACGGCGTCAGAATGAAAACCTATATCGACTGGATGCGGTCCTGCTGGACCATCTCGGTGCTGGGCCTGCCGGCCATCTCGGTGCCGGCCGGCTTCACCCCGGAGGGGCTCCCGGTGGGTATCCAGATCGTGGGCCGCCACCAGGACGATTGGGGGGTGCTGCAACTGGCCCACGCCTACGAGCAGGCCACCGGCTTCTGGAAGCGCCGTCCGCCGATGTGTCTGGATGCGGACGGTTGAGCCATTCACCTATGGCGGCTTCAAGACACCTGCTCTCTCCAAAAATGATTCGGCAGGACGCCAACCGGCCCCGGGCAGCGGCCCCATGAGCGAATCGAGAACAAGGCCCGCCCGACTTCGACGAAAGACGCGCCGCGAACGGCCGGCTGCCGAACAGGCCGCACTGTCGTCGATGGGTCGCTCGGACGATGGCGCCGGCGCCAGGCGGTCATCGGCGGAGTCTGATGCCTTGACCGGTCGCTTCGGCATCCCGAGCCACCAGGCCCTGGCGCTCGCCCTCCTGGTGGCGGTCAGCTACCTGCCGGCGCTTGAGGCCGGTTTCGTCTGGGATGACGTGATCTTCGTCGAAGAGGCGGCGGTCCACGACTGGTCCGGACTGTGGAACATCTGGTTTTCGGCTGCCGACATCGACAAGGAGGGCCACTATTGGCCCATGGTCTATACCAGCTTCTGGCTGGAGCACAAGCTGTGGGGGCTCGCGCCGCTCGGCTTTCACGCGGTCAACGTGGCGCTGCACCTGGTCAACGTGCTGCTGACATGGCTCCTCCTGCAGCGGCTGGCCGTGCCCGGCGCCTGGGTCATCGCGTCGGTCTTCGCCGTGCACCCCCTGCACGTCGAGTCGGTCGCCTGGGTCATCGAGCGCAAGGACCTGCTCTCGGCGTTGTTCTACCTGGCGGCGGCATTGACCTGGATCCGGTTTGTGAAGGCGCCCCGTCCGGGACGCTACGGGTTGGCCCTGGGGCTGTTTGTGGCCGCCCTGTTGTCGAAGTCCATCGCCGTCACCCTGCCCGCCGCGCTCCTGATCTACCACTGGTGGCAAGCGGGCCGCGTCACGCGCACGGACCTGACCCGGCTGGCGCCCTTTTTCGGCGTGGCGCTGATCATCACGGCCCTCGACCTGTCATTCTACAGCTCGCGCGAGCCGCTCGCCCTCGGCTACTCGCTCGTCGAGCGCGTGCTGATCGCGGCGCGCGCCCTGTGGTTCTACGCCGGCAAGCTGTTGTGGCCGTCAGGCCTGGCCGTCATCTATCCGCTCTGGAACGTCAGCGCCGCCGACCCGGTGGCCTGGATCTACGTTGCGGCCGCGGCGGCCCTGGCGGCGGGGCTCTGGTTCGGCCGGAAGCGGCTGGGCCGTGGACCCCTGGCGGGAATCCTGTTCTTCGCCGTCACGCTGTCACCCGTGCTCGGCTTCATCGACTACGGCTACATGCAGTTCTCCCTGGTGGCCGACCGGTTCCAGTACCTGGCCGGCCTCGGGGTGCTGGCGGTGCTGCTCGGGGCGGCCAGGTTCGGGGTTGACCGCCTTCCCTCCGCAGCAAGGACGGCCGCGGCCGGCGCACTCATCCTGGTGCTGGCGATCCTGGGCGCCCTGACCTGGCGGCAGGCGGGCATCTACCGCGACGGGGTCACCTTCTTCAGCCACATCCTCGCGCACAATCCGGAGGCCCGGGACGCACACCTCAACCTGGTGGGGCCGTTGTCGGACGCAGGCCGCCTCGAGGAAGCGCTCGACGCCGCCCGCATCGGCGTCGAGCGGCGTCCTGACGACGCGGATGCGTATTCCAATCTTGGCCGCGTGCTCATCCTCCTGGATCGGTTGGAGGAGGCCGAGGGCGCGCTACGCACCTCTCTGGAGCTCGATCCACGCAACCTCACCGCCCATCAGAATCTCGGGGAAGCCTTGCGTCAGGGAAACCGGCACGAGGAGGCGATCGCAATGTACCGTGCGGCGCTCGCGATCGAGGGAGACTTTGCGGCGGCATACGGGGGGTTGGGTTTGGCGCTCTTCGGGGAGAATCGTTACCAGGAGAGTCTCGCCGCTCTCCACAGAGCGCTGGCTCTGGATCCCGGCGCACCCTCTGCAGGCACGCTTGCGCTGTCTGCAGGCCGGGCCGCCCGGGAACTGGGCCGGTCCCGGGAGGCGGAGGTGCAATTCCGGAAGGCCGCCGAACGGGCGCCCGACAGCACGGAACCGCTGCTGGAGCTGTCCAACCTCCTGTTCGCGCAGGACCGTGCCGGAGAGGCCGAGGAGTACTTGAGCCGCGCTCGCGAGTTGCAGCCGAACGACCCTGCCACGCTGCATACCCTGGCCGAGGCCCTCCGCAAGGCAGGACGCCGCCAGGAGGCGCTCGCCTCTTACCGCGACGCACTGCAAGCCGATCCGGACTTCGCGCCCGCCCATGTCGGCCTCGGCGCCGCCCTCGTCGATCTGCAGCGCTACGAGGAAGCGCTGGAATCACTGGCGCGGGCCGGCTCGCTGGAGATGGATCCCGCCACGGCGGCGACGTCTCATTATCTGGCAGGCCGAGCTTTGAGGGAACTGGGTAGGATGGCAGAGGCGGCGGTTCGATTCGAGCAGGCCATCGAAAGTGATCCGAACCATGCCGAGGCATTGGACCACCTCGCCCTGTGGCGCTTCCAACAGCGGCGCTACAAGGACGCGCTCGACCTGTACCGGGCCCATTCGGTGCTGGAGCCCGACAGCGCCACCGTCCACGCCAACATCGGCGTCACGCTGTACTTCCTCGGCCGCCCTGAAGAAGCGCTGGCGGCCATGGAGCGCGTGCTTCAACTTGACGCCGACCACCCGATGGCCCGCAAGCTCGTTGAGGAACTGCGCGGGAACGCATCTCAGCCCCCGCCGTAGCAGCCTCGTCGCCGTATTCGATTCGGCCTCAGGGCCTGCGGGAAAAGTTGCCGCTGCTTGGAGACCCAATAAAGGATGCTCCACGATTCACGTGCCGCACAGGAGGTCGTTGATCAAGAGCGCACTCCACCACGCCCCAGACAGCTGTAGGTTTTTTCTCTTGATCGTAGTAGCATGTCCTGAATGCGTCCACAAGCTTCCCCTCAATGCCGAGTTAACTGGTGAGGCCGTAAAGCCTGACTGTCCCGGTCCGACGCTAGCCGCGAGTCCCCTTGAGCTATTCTTGCCCGAAGGATACCCAGCCGCCTGAACGGGAAACCGCATCCTCCCGTTCCCGCAGGCCCTGCCCATTCCTTGGAGCTTTCCTTTCCCTTTGCTGGATTGCTGCATTGCATCCGATGCTGGGAGAAACGGCAGCCGCCCAAGGCATCTGCGACCGCACCCCACAAGTGCGGGATAAGATTTTGTATCAGATCCGCCAAGCACCAGGCACCAGTGGCTCAGGGCCGGGATGCGCCGACGTTACCACTGACCAATTAGCCATCCTGAAATCATTGGGGGTAATAGACGCGAACTTGACTACGCTTCAAGAGCATGACTTCAGGGGACTGACGTCATTGAAACAGCTACATCTCGGTAATAACGCCTTAACCACATTGCCCGAGGGAATCTTCCAAGGGTTGAGCAAGCTAGAATGGCTAGATTTGCCTCGCAACTCCCTGACCACTTTGCCCGAGGGAGTCTTCCAAGCGTTGAGCACGTTAGATACGTTGGATTTGAGTGACAACTCCCTGACCACCCTGCCCAATGGACTCTTTAGTGATCTTAACAGTCTGAAATGGCTGTCCTTCGCTCGCAACTCCCTGACCGAATTGCCTGACGGATTCTCCAACGGGCTGAACTCTCTGGAAATACTCTGGTTGATCCGGAACAGCCTAGACAAGTTGCCTCCGGCAGTCTTCGATGGGTTGACCTCGATTGAAGGATTGTTCCTGTCAAGAAACGCCCTTAGCGAACTGCCCGAGGCCCTCTTGCGGGGACTCGACACCCTGGAATCTCTAAGCCTATACGACAACCGATTGCGCACACTTCCGCCAGGGATCTTCTCCGGGCTTGACTCTCTGGCATGGCTGAGCCTGCACAGCAACTTCCTGCAGGAGTTGCCCAATGGAATCTTCGACAACGTG
>JAPOZE010000231.1 GCA_026706225.1 Acidobacteriota bacterium | reverse complement strand
GCGGGGAGCAGCTATCCACTATTCACTGACCACTGCACTTCTCCTTGATGTACTTGACGATCGACCGGGTAGAGGTACCGGGCAGGAAGATTTCAGCGATCCCGCACGCCTTCAGCTTGGGGATGTCCTGGTCGGGGATAATGCCTCCGGCAACCACCAGCACGTCGTCCAGCTTCCTTTCCCGCAACAGCTCGGTGATGCGGGGAAGAATGACATTGTGGGCGCCCGAGAGTATGGAGAGTCCGATGCAGTGCACGTCCTCCTGGAGGGCTGCGTTGACGATCTGCTCGGGAGACTGGCGCAGACCGCTGTAGATCACTTCCATGCCGGCGTCTCGCAGGGCCCGGGCGATGATCTTGGCGCCGCGGTCGTGGCCGTCCAGACCGGGCTTGGCCACCAGAACTCGAATGGGTTTCTCACTCATGACTGGGCTTGCGATCGAACATCGAGATCTCACCTGCAGGCGATTCCCGTTTCGACCTAGTAGACGGGTTCCTCATAGACGCCGAACACCTGTTTCAGCTCCTCGCAGACTTCTCCCAGGGTTGCGTAAGCCTTGACGCAAGCCAGCAGGAAGGGCATGAGGTTCTCATCGGTGGCGGCTGCCCGGCGCAGCTCCGCCAGGGACCGTCGTACGGCCGTCGTGTCGCGGCTGCCCTTGACACGACGGAGGCCGTCCAACTGCTTGTCGGCCACCCCGGATTCGATGGCGAGAGTGTCGATCGGCTGTTCCTCGTCGACCACGAACCGGTTCACACCCACAACAACCTTCTCACCCCGTTCCACCGCCTGTTGATAGCGGTAGGCGGCGTCCAGAATTTCTCTCTGGGGATAGCAGCGCTCGATGGCCGCCACCATTCCACCCATGGCGTCAATTTTCTCGAAATAGTCCCAGCAGCCTTTTTCCAGTTCAAGGGTCAGCTTTTCGACGAAATAGGATCCGGCCAGGGGGTCGACGGTGTTTGCCACTTCACTCTCCGTGGCCAGGATCTGCTGAGTTCTGAGGGCGATGGTGGCGGCCTGCTCGGTGGGCAAGGCGTAGGTTTCATCCATGGAGTTGGTGTGCAGGGACTGTGTTCCGCCCAGGATGGCCGCCAAGGCCTGGATGGCGGTGCGAACGACGTTGTTGTGGGGCTGTTGAGCCGTCAGGGAACACCCTGCGGTCTGGGCATGGAATCGAAGCATGCAGGATCGAGGGTCTCGACAGCCAAAGCGCTCTTTCATTACCCGGTGCCACACCTTGCGGGCCGCTCGATACTTGGCGATTTCTTCGAAGAAATCGTTGTGGGCATTGAAAAAGAAGGAGAGCCGTGGCGCGAATTCGTCGACCTTCAGTCCGGCCCGAACGGCTGCTTCGACGTACTCGATGCCGTCGCGCAGCGTAAAGGCCAACTCCTGCAGGGCCGTGGAACCGGCTTCCCGGATGTGATAGCCGCTGATCGAGACGCTGTTCCACTGGGGAACCTTTTGGGTTGCGAAAGCAATGGTGTCGCTCACCAGCCGCATGGAAGGGTGAGGCGGATAGATCCACTCCTTCTGAGCAATGTATTCCTTCAGGATGTCGTTCTGAAGGGTGCCCCGCAGCCTGGCCCAACTGAAGCCGCTTTTCTCCGCATGAGCCAGAAACATGGCCCAGATGACGGCAGCCGGGCAATTGATGGTCATGGATGTGCTGATGGCTTCCAGGTCGATGTCCTTGAAGAGGACTTCCATGTCCGCCAGCGTATCGACGGCGACGCCGCACTTGCCGATCTCACCCGAAGCGGTCGGGTGGTCCGAGTCGAGACCCATGAGCGTGGGCAGGTCAAAAGCGACCGAAAGGCCGGTTTGTCCTTGCCGGAGCAGGTATTGAAAGCGCCGGTTGGTGTCCCGGGCGGTACCGAAGCCGCTGAATTGCCGCATGGTCCAGAGCCGGCCGCGGTACATGCTGGGATGAATCCCCCGGGTGTAGGGCGGTTCTCCAGGGAACCCCAACTCCTGTTCGGGGTCGAAGTCCTCCAGGTCGTCGGGACCGTAGAGAGCCTGGATGGGGTGTCCCGAGATGCTGGTGAACTCAGGCAGCCGGGGAGGGAACCGCTCCCACGAAGGGGCGAGCGTCTCCTCTTCCCAGCGACGCTTCGATTTGTTGAGCCGGGTCCGACCGGCCGGTGTCCTGCCCATGGGTTTGCCCCGTTGCCTGGAACCGAGTTTGCGTGATAGTAAAAGAGGCCCCCCAAGGTGTCAACGATTTCGCCGGGGCTCCATTTTCACAACTCCGAGGAGAAGGAGAAAGTCGATGCGTGTCGTGGTTCAGCGAGTTCTGGAGGCGTCGGTGACCGTCGGTGAGGAGACGGTCGGACAGATCGGCAGGGGATTGCTGCTCTACCTTGCCGTCAAGGACGGCGACGGCCCCGCCGACATCGATTACCTGGCCGACAAGGTCTTGGGGTTGAGGATCTTCGAGGATGGCGGCGGCAAGATGAACCTGTCCCTGAAAGAGGTCGGTGGGGCTCTCCTGATCGTTTCTCAGTTCACCCTCTGTGGAGATTGCCGCAAGGGACGGCGTCCTTCGTTCTCGATGGCGGCGCCTCCGGACGCAGCCAATCGTCTCTACCAATCCTTCGTCGAACGCTGCCGGCAGCAACGGATCAGGGTCCGGACGGGTGTTTTCAGGGAAACCATGAAGATTCGGTCCACCAACGACGGTCCGGTGACACTCCTGCTGGACAGCTCCAGGAGCTTCTAGCGCTGTTTCTTCTTGTAGCCGTCCAGGGTGCCCTTGTCGCGGTAGTATTTTCCGGCTTCGGTCAGTTCCTTCGAGCCGGATTGGGTGTGACAGTAGACGCAGGACTTGTTGGTCTTCTTGGTGTCGGCCGGTTTGGAAAAGTTGGAGGTGTGAAAGACTGCGGCGGAGCAGGTCGCCACGACGGCCACAATCAGGCTCTTGATCAGTCTCGGATGACGCAAGCCGGCAGCCATGGAATCCCTCGATCGGTGTCGCATCGAATTATCTCATTACGGTCACAACCCTGAAAGTTAGCTCTCCGTAGGGGCGTAGTAGCCCCGTTTGGTCCTGGCGATCCACTTTCGTTTGCCTTTGGGTTTGGGGGATCCCAGCACTCTTACGGTGACGTCTCTCCAGGTTCCGTCCCGGTTCAGGTTGGTAGGCTTGTAGCCCAGGGTGTACTGATTGCGGATTTCGTGCGCCACCTCGGTGCAGATGGCGTGCACCTCATCCACCGATTCAGGAAAGAAGTACTTTCCCCCCGTTTCCTCGGAGAGCTCTTGCAGGAGCTTGGCGGCTTTTCTCTCTCTCCGGGGGCGCTCCGACAGTTTGTCGAACAGTCCGATCAGGTAAATGCTGGCGTAGGACTCCCGGGCGAATTCCAGCACCGTGTCAAACCGGTAGCGGCTGTCGCGGTCCTGGCCGTCAGTAATGACCAGTATGGCCTTCTTTTCTTCCTGTCCTTCCCGAATGTGCTCCAGGGCCAGGTAGATGGCGTCATAGAGGGCGGTGCCGCCCCGGGTGTCGATGTGATCCAGGGCATCCGTCAGATCGTCGAGGTTCTGGGTGAAGTCCTGGTCCAGGAAGACCTGGTCGTTGAAGTTGATCAGGAAGATTTCGTCTTCCGGGTTGCTGGTCTTGGCAAAGGTGATGGCGGCCTCATTAACCCGGTTGCGCTTGCTGCGCATGCTTCCGCTGTTGTCGATCACCAGGCCCAGCGACACCGGAATGTCCTCTACCTTGAAGAGAGAAATCTTCTGTTGAATCTTGTCTTCGTAGACTTCGAAATTATTCTGCTTCAGCCCTTTTACCAACTGTTCCTTCCAGTCGAAGACGGTGACGTGGAGCAGCCTCAGATCCACGTCCACCTTGAGCGTATAGTCGCCCCTGGCTTTCCGGGCCTGCCGCTGAGCCATGACCTGGGTGGCGAGCAGAAGCAGCAGCGCCGCCAGAAGAATTCTTCCAAAGGCCGAATTCATCGGATCATCCCTGGGGACCGTAGTAGCCGGTCTTGGTCCGGACCGATAGCGAATGGAGCCCTCTGGGCGTGTTCATTTTGATTTTGATTTTGCGCCAGCGGCCATCCTTGGCCCG
>JAPOZE010000004.1 GCA_026706225.1 Acidobacteriota bacterium | reverse complement strand
GGGCGCTACTGGCTGGATCTGGCCCGCTACGCCGACGACCGGCTCAACGACACCAGGGACGATCCCTACCCCAACGCCTATCGCTACCGGGATTGGGTGGTGCAGGCTCTCAACCGGGACCTTCCCTACGATCTGTTCGCCAAGGCCCAGATCGCCGGAGACCTGCTTCATCCGGAGGATCCGGGACGATTCGCGGGCGGCCTCGGCCTCTACGGCCTGAGCCCGCGGCTGCCGGACGATCGGGTGGACGTCACCACCCGGACCTTTCTGGGGCTGACGGTGGCCTGCGCCAAGTGCCACGACCACAAGTACGACCCCATTCCCACCCGCGATTTCTACTCCCTGCAGGGCGTCTTTCAGAGCACCGAATCCCACGAGTTCCCCCTGGCTCCCGAGGCGGTGGTTTCCGAGTATCAGAAACAGGCCAAGCGCATTGCAGACCTGGAAACCGACCTCAAGGAGTTCCTGAATCGAGAGACCCTGCAACTGGGCGACATCCTGGCCAACCAGACCTCGAGGTTCCTGAGAGCCGCCCGCCGGGTTCTGGGGGAATCCGGGCTGCCGGTGGCCGACGCCGCCCGGCAGGCCGGGCTCGATGCCGAAACCCTGCAACGCTGGATCAACCACCTGAATACCTGGCCCAAGGAGCATCCCTATCTGAACGACTGGCCCCAACGGCTCCAGGCTCCCGAGGAGGACTTCCGGAAATGGGCGGCGGAGTTTCAGGCCCGGGTGATCTCGGTGTCCCGGGAACAAAAGGTGCTGGACCGCAGGAACCGGAGCGCTCCCAAGGGGAAGCCGCGCGAAGTGATGGAAGCCGACAAGGCCGGCTTCTGGAACGCCTTCTACTTCAACACCCCCAGACCCGACCTGCCCTATCGCCCTCCGCTGGGCATCTACTACTACGGCGAAGTGAACCAGTATCCCGGGATGGAAATGAAGGTGGTCCCCTTCCTGAAGGGCGGGCGGCGGGAAGTTGTGGACGGGTTGCTGGAGGAGATCCGGACCCTGAAGGAGAGCCTGCCGGCCAAGTACGCCTTCCTTCACGCCATCCGGGACTCGGAAAAGCCGGCTGACCTGAAAGTCCACATCGGCGGCAGCAAGGAGAATCTGGGAGAAACGGCCCCGCGGCGCTTCCTGCAGATCCTGTCGGAGGGAGAACCCCCGCCCTTCCAAAAGGGAAGCGGCCGGCTGGAGCTGGCCGAAGCCATCGCCGATCCCCGCAATCCCCTGACGGCCCGGGTGATGGCCAACCGCCTCTGGATGCACCACTTCGGACGGGGCATCGTGAGCACCGCCAGCAACTTCGGCCAACTGGGGGATCGCCCCACCCACCCTCTGCTGCTGGACTACCTGGCTTCCAGGCTCGTCTCCGGCGGCTGGTCGCTGAAGTCCCTCCATCGCGAGATCATGCTATCGGCCACCTACGCCCTCTCCAGCTCCCAATCCGACCGCAATGCCGGCCTGGATCCCGCCAACCGCCTCTACTGGCGCGCCAATCGGCGGCGGCTGGACGCCGAGGCGCTGCGCGACAGCCTGCTGTTCGTCTCGGGAAAACTGGAACCGGCCCTGGGAGGGCCCCCGCTGTGGTTGACGGAGAACCTGGCCTGGCGCAAGGGTCCCGACGGGGAGCCCGACAAGTACAGCCAACCGGCCGAGTGGATCCTGACCGATTCCAATCGGCGCACCCTCTACGGGTTCGTCAGCCGGCGGCGCCCCGACAAGACCATGACCCTGTTCGACTTCCCCAATCCGACCGCCATCAGCGAAACCCGATTCGAGACCTCCACGCCCCTGCAGCGGCTGTTCTTCCTGAACAGCGCCTTTCTGACCCGGCTGTCGGAGGCGCTGGTCGCGCGGCTGGATAGCGGGACCGGAGATCCGGCCAGGATTCGCCAGATCTATGGCATTCTCTTCGGCCGGAACCCCACCGCCGAGGAGTTGCGGCTCGGCGGCCGGTTTCTGCGGAAAAACGAGAAGAGTTGGCCCGAATACGCCCGGGTGCTGCTGAGCTCCAACGAGTTTCTTTACGTGAAGTAGGGACGCCGGCGTTTGCCGGCAGGAGGGCTTGCCATGAATCGTCGCCAGGCACTGAAGAATCTGGGAAGCGGGTTCGGCCTGCTTTCACTGGCCCATCTGCTGGCCCGGACAGGTCTTGTCCGGGAGGCCGCGGGCGCTGGGGGACTCCACTTTCCCGCCAGGGCCAAGCGGCTGGTCTACCTGTGCCTCAACGGCGGGCCCTCCCACGTGGACACCTTCGATCCCAAACCCATGCTCGCCAGGTACGACGGGCAGACCGTTCCCGAAAGCATGAAGTTGAAAAACGCCAAGGGCATCCTGATGAAATCGCCCTTTCGATTCCAGCCGCACGGACAGAGCGGACTGGAAGTCAGCGAGATCTTTCCCAAGCTGGCCCGCTTGGTCGACGACTGCTGCGTCATTCGTTCCATGCACGGCGACAGCTCGGGTCACGGCATCAGCCTGCTGCAGATGAATAGCGGACACCTGACCGCGGGCCATCCCTCCATGGGATCCTGGATCACCTATGGTTTGGGCAGCGACAACCACAACCTGCCCGGATTTATCGTGCTCTGTCCGGGCCTGCCCGTGATGGGAGCCCAGTTGTGGACCTCGGGCTTCCTTCCGGCCGTTCACCAGGGAGCTCACCTGCGCAATCGGGACGAGCTGGACCCGGCCAAGCTCATTCACTACATCCAGGGAGCCCGGCCGGGCCACCCGGAGCAACGGCGGCAGCTCGACCTGTTGTCCCGACTCAACCGGCTGGACATGCCCCGGGAAGGAGAGAGCCCCGAACTGGAGGCCAGCATCCAGTCCATGGAGCTGGCCTTCCGCATGCAGACCGAGGCCCTGGACGCCTTCGACGTGCGCAAGGAAAGCCAGACCACCCGGGAGCGGTACGGCGACGGCTACTTCGCCCGCGGCTGCCTGATGGCCAGGCGGCTACTGGAACGAGGCGTGCGGGTGGTCCAGGTGTTCTTCGGGAACCGCAACCCCTGGGACAGCCACGCCAACATCTTCGACCAACGCGACCTGGCAGCCCTTTCCGACGGGCCCATCGCCTCCCTGATCGGCGACCTCAAGACGCTGGGACTGCTGGAGGACACCATCGTCATGGTGGGCGGAGAGTTCGGAAGACTGCCGACCCGGGACGGGGTCTACTACGGGCGGGGGCACAACAACCGGGGCTTTTCATACCTGCTGGCCGGCGGCGGCTTCCGCGGAGGCATGGCCTACGGCGCCACCGACGACTTCGGTTTCGCCGCGGCCGAGAAGCCGGTCCACATGCACGACCTCCACGCCACCCTGCTGCACCAGCTCGGCCTGGACCACACCAAGCTCACCTTCCGCCACAGCGGCCGCGACTTCCGACTCACCGACGTCGGCGGCAAGGTGGTCAAGGACATCGTCACCGGGGCCGGGTAAACCGAAAAGAGAAATCCACGAAGGGCCACGAAGAACGACCAAGGACCACGAAGAAAAACCAAAAGAAAACCCCCGGCATCAGCACGGGGGTAGGAGTCGAACCGCGAATATTTCAGCAGCTTTCAGAAGCCGAACTACGACTTCTCTTCCTTCTTCTCTTCGGTTTCCTCTTCTGCCGGCTCATCCGATTCCTTCCAGCCGACGTCGATCTTGCAGTCGGGAAGCGCCTTCTGCAGTTTCTCGACTCCCGCCTGGGTCACCTTGGTCTGCCACAAGTAGAGATTCTTGAGGCCCGTCAAGCTCTCCAGGTGGGCCAGCCCGGCGTCGGTAATGCCGGTCTGATAGAGGTTCAGGTAGTTCAGGTTCTGCAGATCTTTCAGATTCGCCAGGCCGGCGTCAGACACCTTGGTCCTCTCGAGGTGGAGGCGGGTCAGCGAGCTCAGCCCCGCCAGGTGGGGCAATCCCTCGTCGGTCACGTCGGTCCCGCCGAGATGGAGCCAGACCAGGTTCTCTACCTCCTTCAGAACCCCCAACTCCCCGTCGAGGGCAGGAGGCTTGGGATCTCCCGGCTTGGGAGTTTCGAACTGCCGCAGGCCGTCATGGTTGCGGCCCAGGTGAAAATAGACCTCGAGGC
>JAPOZE010000633.1 GCA_026706225.1 Acidobacteriota bacterium | reverse complement strand
CGGTCTTGTAGTAGGCCACGCTTTCGTCGAAGCTGCTGAACCCCAGCCAGGCAACCGCCAGCACGATGACCAGAGAGCCGGCCAGGAACTTGATTTTTCGCTTGTCCATGCCTTCTTCCTTCCCGCCGCCAGCGATACGCGTTTCCTGAGAGCCGGCGAAGACCCGACGACAATATTTTACCCGCCGGCTGCGATTTTAGGCAAGTTTAAGGCATGCGCCGATGCGCAAGTTCTCAACAGCTCACCCAGACCTCATCTCCTTCGATCTTGACCGGGTAGCATTCCACCTGGGCCCGCGGGTTGGTCAGACAGGCGCCCGTGGCCACATCGAAACGCCAGGAATGCCAGGGGCAGCTCACGACGTTGCCGTCCAACGTTCCCTCTCCCAGTGGGCCGCCCCGGTGGACGCAGGTGTCGTCGATGGCGTAGAGGCTGCCATCCACGTTGAACACCGCAATTGTCTTGCCCTGGACCTCAACCGTTCGGCCCACCCCGGCCGGAATCTCATCGGCCCGGGCTACGCGAATATAGTCGGCCATGGTCTCCTCCTTGAGTGAAACACCCAATCGTCAATAAGGGCGAACCACGAATGAACACGAATAGACACGAAGACAGGCGAACCCGCTCAAACGACTAGCGGCAACACAATGCTTCTGCAACTTTGTTACGTTGATTCGACTTCGTTTCCTTCCAGAATATCCCTGCGATATCGGTTGTCACACCCCCCGATCAACAACTCAACAATCCATGAATTGGTGTTCATTCGTGTCCATTCGTGGTTCGCCTTTCCCAGTCGTGGATAACTCTTTTTTCTTTTGTTTCAGGGGTTGCGCCGGTCTCAGCTTCGAGTGGGCCGGTCCAGAAGGTTCCTGGCCCGGTAGCCTCCGGTCCGCTTGAACCAGGCCATCAGAACGAGATATCCCACGAGCATGATGAGGGGCAGGATGGCCACCGTCATGAGGGCATCCTTCTTGGCGCCGGATTGCACCTCGCCGATCAGGCGGAGGTCGTCCGCGCTCACGGCTTGAAGCTTTTCCTGGTCCAGGGGCCGGTACCTGCCGAACACGCTCACCTTTTCCTGGCTCACCACCCGGGCGTGCAGGGCGGGATTCTGCGCATGCAGCTCGCGTTCGATCACCCGGTCCTGGACGTGCCCGAGAAAGGCAGCGCCGACCACTCCGACGCTGAGCGTTCCCACGGCTGCGATGGCGTTCAGGGTCAGGGCCCCTCCTTTGGGAAACTGCTCGGAAACGACGCCCAGCATGGTGGGCCAGAAGAAGGTCTTGCCGAAGCCGTAAAGCGTCGCCGCCAGCAGAATGGCGATCCCGGTCGATTTCGACAGGGCTGCCAGGCCGACCGCCGCCACCAGGCTGCTGACGGCCAGCAGGCCCAGCGGAGATAGCCTGTGCACGAACGGCCCCGCGAAAAAGCGGAGGATCATCATGATGAGGGAGGTGTAGACCAGCACCCATCCCGGATGGATCCCCAGTTGGCTCATTTCGGGGGCCATCAGGGAGGTGATCCAGCTATCCGTGCCCAACTCGGTGGTGGCCAGCGGGATCATCAGCAGCAGGAGGAAGAAGAACATCATCCTGCCCCAGGAGCGCACGTAGAGGGTGTAGCCTCCCACCAGAAGGCCACCCACCGCCAGTTGAACCGCCAGCGGCCAGGAGAACACGCGGCCCACCTCGGCCACGATCAGAGCCACCACGATCAGGATGCCCAGGATGCCTGCTTCCTGGAGCATGGCCTTGTAGGAGACGCCGGCCTGCACCCGCTCCTGCACGGGGAACCTGCAGCCGGGCAACATCAGTCCATAGACTGCCGTCGGCAGCAGAATCAGGCCCACTTTCCAATGCCAGTCCACGCCGCCCATCATCAGGGCCAGTATGCCGCCCAGTACCAGTCCTCCCGGCCAGCCCGCATGCAGGATATTGAGCCACTTGGTCTTGTCGCGGGGATACATGGTGGCCACCACGGGATTGACCACCGCCTCCACGGTCCCATTGCCGAGGGCCACGATAAAGGTCCCGATATAGAGACCCCAGTAGCCCTGAGCCAGGATGGTAATCACGGCCGAGGCCAGGTGGCAGACAAGGGCGAAGGCCATGGCCTTGCCGTACCCGATGCGGTCCACCACCAGGCTGAACAGGACGATGCTCAAGGCGAAGGGCCATAGCCCCACGCCGAAGATCTCGCCTTTCTGGGTCTCGCTGAGGTTGAATTGGACGCCCCACTCGTTGATGACCTGAGTGCGCACGATGAAGCCGAAGGCGGTGGCCACCAGGGCAATGAAGCTGGCCCAGAAGAGTCGCTTGGCGTTGGAATCGAGCCGTGGCTGCTCGTCCCCTGGCGAGGTGGAATTGTCCATGGATTGAGTCAGGCCTGCCGTGAGTCGGCGGTGTCGAAACAGGCGCAGCTTAGCTCAGGCTCATGCCACTGTCAATCCGATTGCCCTCGGCAACAATGATTTGATTTCCCCGCCATATCTGGGAAAGAATGCTGCCAACCATGAAGCGCGAAGAACTGAACCGGCAGATCGATCGGCTCAAAGAGGACTTTTGCGGTCACCTGCAAGTCGAGACCGCGCTTGGGGCCATGACCGGACTCATCAAGGGCGTGGTCGAGGATGCCTACCGTGAGGCTCGAACGGCGCTGCCGGCCGGCCGCAACGGGATCGCGCTGCTCTCTACCGGGGGATTCAGCCGAAACCAGCTTCACCCCTATTCGGACATCGACATCCTGGTGCTGTTTGCCGGCCGGCTTAGAGAAGAGGACGAAAACTTCCTCAAGAGGCTGCTTCATCCGCTCTGGGACCTGGGGCTGCACATCGGCCACCAGATCCTGGAGCTGAACCGCTATCGTTTCGATCCGGAGAACCTGGAGTTGGCTACCGCGCTGCTGGAAACGCGCCTGGTGGCCGGTGACTCCCGCCTGTATCAACAATTCCTGCAACGGGACGTGAGGCGGCTCCTCAAGCGGCAGCGAAAGCAATTCCTGCGCGTTCTGGTGGACAGCTACGAAGAGCGGCAGAAGCGGTTCAGCTCGACCATCTACCAGTTGGAGCCCGACGTCAAGGAAGCCCCGGGCGGGCTGAGAGATCTTCAGGTGGCCGGATGGCTGAGTCGACTGGTCTACGGAGTCGAGTCGGGGCAGGGTCTGATTGAGCTGGGCCTCCTGAGCCAGGGCCAGTGGGACGATCTCAGAGAGGCGCAACGGTTCCTGATGCAGTTGAGGACCTACCTTCATGTTCTGGCCGGAAGAAACCGGAACATCCTGTCTCACGAATCCCAGGAAGAGATGGTCAAGGTTCTGGGCTACTCTGCCGACACCCCCTGGATGGCGGTGGAAAACCTGATGAAGGACTACTTCCTGAAAGCCAAGGTCATTCACGCCTTTTGCGAATCCATGGTGCGGAGGGCCTTCCCTCCCGTGAGGCGCCACAGGCGCTCCCTGAAAAAGACCTGGACCACCACCGTTGTCAGGAAAGGCGCTCTGGCCTTCCCCCGGGAGGCGGTGATCCGCGAGAACCCTCTCAACGTTCTGAAGCTGTTCTCCCGTTCGGTGAGGTACCAGGTTCCGGTCAGCGAGGAGGCTCTGGACCAGATTCGGAGAAATCTTCCGCTGATCGGTGAAAGGCTTCGGGCCTCGCCGGAAGTCCGGGATCACTTCCTGAGGTTGCTGCGCCAGCGCCACGGGGTTTACGACGCTCTGTTCCTGATGCACGAGATCGGACTGTTGGGGCAGATCTTTCCGGAGTTCGATCGGATTCGCTGCCACGTTACTCAGGACTTCTTTCACAAGTACACCGTGGACGAGCATTCCCTCCTGACCGTCAAGAACCTGGAAGATCTCTATCGCGAGCGAGGTCCTCGCTTCGGCGAGATTCTCAGAGGTCTCCAACGCCCCGATCTGCTCCTCTTCTCGCTGCTTTTCCACGACGTCGGGAAAGCCGATCCGGGCAACCATTGCGAAAAGAGCCTGGCGGCCGTCGACCGGATCGCCGAGCGGATTCAACTGCCCCAGGCGGATCTCGAAACGGTCCGATTCCTGGTCAGCGGCCACCTGGAGATGTCCAACACCT
>JAPOZE010000370.1 GCA_026706225.1 Acidobacteriota bacterium | reverse complement strand
TAGCCTCCACTCCGGGATCGTTAGTAGTAGGTGTTGAGCATCAGCAACTCATGGAGGCGTTCGCCAGACTCCTTCCACTCGTCATATATCTTGTCTGTTTCTCGAGCGTGCTCCCTCTCCTTGGCGAGATGCTCCGCCTCCCGCCGCCGCCGCTCAACCTCTTCCTGATAGCTCTTGGCGGTTTCGCGGGCTGCCTGCCAGGCCTGGAGCTGCGCCAAGCTCAGGAGGACCTCGCCCTGAGTGGCGATTCCGGTCACCTGGGCCTGCGCGAGCGCCTTTTCTGATTTATTCGTCTGGTTTCGGAGCTTGTCGATTGAGGTCTGCGCATCTTTGAGTGTCTTGGCCAGCGCAGCCGCGGCATCGGCCACGGTGTGGTCCAGCACGAGCTGCGTGTCGGCCTCCTGACGCTGCCGGCGCCAGGACTCCAGGGCTTTCCGGGAATCTTCCGGTGACAGATTGCGGTAGAGTTCCAGGATGTCGGACTCTCTGACCTTGTCGGCTGCCGACAGCTTGCCTCTCCAGCTCTCACGAAGGGACCGGGCGTCCCGGCCGAAGCTTCGGGCCGCGTCGAAGGCTTCCCGGGCCTCGCCGCGGAACTCGGACCCCCAGCTCATGGTGTCGCCGACCAACTCGGTGGGCTTTGAAACAAGGCTCGTAAACTCGTCTCTCAGTGCTCCCAGCTCACCGAGGGTGGAATCCTTCAGGTCCTTGACCATATCGACCTGCTCGCGCATCTTGTCCAGCTTGTCGTTGAACTGGCGGATCTGCTCGGTCGCCTTGCCGATCTGGGTGACCTGCTGAACGATCATGATGGCGCGCTGAATGTAGGCCGCAACGAACCCGTACGCCGGGACGGAAACAAGCAAGCCGGCAACCACGACGCAAACGATCAATGTTTTCTTCATCTCAGACTCCTTTCCGTTACTCTTTGACCATGAATGAGAACAATCTTCTGATTGCAGTGGCCTCGCTGGGGATTACCGTAATCGCAGTGGGCGTGGCTTTGGCGGGCGTGATCCTGACCAGCAATCGCGCCCTTTGGCAGGACATGAGCCATATGCGAGCGGAGTTGCGCCAGGACCTCAAGGAAATCAACGCCCGCGTTGACGCGCTGCGCCAGGAAATGCGCACCGATATCGCCTCCCTGCACTCCCGGATCGATGCCATGAATAACAACCTCGCCTCCCGCATCGACAAGCTCTACCAGGCGCTGTTCAATCACAAAGACCCCGTCGCGTAATCGCGTCGCCAAGCTGTAAAGCAATCGTCGTCCCTTCCTCGCTTCGCAGATATCCCGTCTTTTCTTCTCAGAGGGCGCAGCCCTCGCCGCCTGTGGTGAAGGGGGGTGTGGGGGTCTCCCCCACAGAGGAGGATTGCGGAGTTTTCCACAGGTTCGCCCCCCCCTACTACTTGTAAGTATTTTACTTCTTGAGTAGTTAACTTCTTGTCGCGCGCGCGAGGGCGCTGGAATCCCTTGCCAGGAGCGGGATTCCGATGATTCCGGGAGAAACGAAGTAGGACCGTTTCAGCGGATGATCGTGGCAGAAGTAGGACCGTTTCAGCGGAAACCAGAGCAAAAAAGTAGGACCGTTTCAGCGGGGAAAACTTCTCCGAATCACAGGCTGCGTGTGGACGAAACGGCCTGGAAGAGCGATGGTCAGGGATCATCTTGATTCTCATTCCTCCCGCTCGATGACGGGTCTTGACGGAGCGACAATCAACGCACCGCGAGCGGTCGAGCAAGTCAGGCTTGGCCAGACGATTTGGATCTTCTTTAATTCGCGCAAACACTTCTTGCGAAAGTCATTGACCACCAGTTTGTCAGTTGCCTTGTCCAGATCTCCCCCCAACTGTCGATAGAGCCGCTTCCAGGAAAGCCGGAACGGTTGCTCAAGGGAGAACGTTCGGTAGTTGAGCCAGAGGTAGAGATCAAGGCCCAGAGGAGACCTCTTGAGGGCCTTGAGGACGTTCATATCGATCGGGACCGGATTGCGGACGATCTCATCGAAGAACTTCTCGCCCAACTCGATCCTGCTTTCCCAGAGAGAAGACTGGGTGGGCTGTTTGGGATCCCACCAGAACTCATGTCGGTCGGCCACCAGGGAGCTGATTCTCGAATACCCGTTCCTGCCCTCGTAGACGAGGGACACCGTGGAACCGAACAGGCGGATCATTTGCTTGCGGAAACGTGTCAGCTCTCCGCGGGTGCCGCCGCTGTCGCTGTTGACGCCCAACTCACGCATAAACTTGGACAGGGATCGCCCGAGCACGAGCTCCCGCTTCCCTGTTCTGACGGCCTCGGTGGCGACCCACGCAAGTAGTAGCCGGGGAATGGAGCCATACGGCAGTCTGTTGTCCGTGCCGGCGTTCATGAACAGCCGGTAGGGGCCGTTGACCCGCTTGTAGTAGGTCCGGCGGCCCGGATCGGTGCGGGGAAGGGTGCACAAGGCGAGCAGCCGGGACATGAAGCCCAACTCAGGCTCGGCTTCCGCGGCCTCAATAAGGTTATCCACCTGGTCCATTCGAGTGGTCACGATCCTTCTCTTATGAGACTCTCAGCTCTCCCTGTGCGTGTGACTGTGGGCAGGGCTTCCCGTTCTGCGGGCGATCTGCTACACTTCAGCCATGACAACTGCCGTTTTCGACACTCTGAAAGCTAGCGCCGAGCTCAAAGCCGCCGGCATTGAAGCCAAACAAGCTGAAGCCATCGTTCGCACCATGGCCGGGGCCTTCGAGGACACTGTCGCCACCAAGTCCGATCTGGACAAACTGGAAGCATCCGTCAAGTCCGACGTTGCTGCTGTCAAGGCCGAACTGAAGGACAAGGCCACCAAGACCGACCTAGCCGTTATCAGGGGTGAGATCGGAGTAGTCCTGGCTTGTGTCGCCTTTCCCATTCTCAAATCCTTCCTGATGTAGTCATGCCGCTCCTCAAGGTCTTCCCCCTGCGGTTGATTTTCCGTTCTCCGGGCTATCTGCTACACTTCCGCCATGGCCACCATCACTTTTGACACTCGAAAGGCTGTTCGTAACCTCCAGGCTGCCGGATTCGCCGAAGCCCAGGCCGATGCGATGGTGGACACGCTGGCCGAAGCCTTCACCGATACGGTTGCCACGAAGGCCGACATCGTTATCGTCAGGTCTGGCATTGACAAACTGGGGGCCTGGACCAAGGCCGACATCGCAGAAGTCAAGGCGGAGATTGACAAACTGGGGGCCTCGACCCAGGCCGACATCGCAGAAGTCAAGGCGGAGATTGACAAACTGGGGGCCTCGACCCAGGCCGACATCGCAGAAGTCGAGACCGAGATCGCCAAGGTGAGGACGGAGATCGCCCGGGCCGACGCCAGGATCGCCAACGAGTTCAAGTCGCTGTATCGTCACATCTGGCTGATGGCGATCGGCATTGTCGGGGCGGTGCTGGCCCTGGGCCGGTATGTCTTCTGATATCTGGCAGACTTCAGCCATGGTCACGTACACGCTCGACACCCATGCGACGATCAAGCAGCTTGAAGAGGCCGGCATGGACTCCCCCCAGGCCGAAGCGGTGGTTGCCGCCATCAGCCGGGCGGATGCCGGGCTGGCGACCAAGGCTGACCTCAAGACCGAGATTGCGGATCTCAAGGTAAACATGTTGAAGGTCGCCATGGGAGTGGCCATCGCTATCATTTTGGCGAATGCCACCATGACGCTTGCCTCGGTCCGTTTTCTTTCCTGACAGCCCCACAGATTCACCTCTCTCCGGATCAGGCCACGTCGGGCCCGGGCACCAGCACATCCGAGGTGAACCAAACCCTGAGCCTATGGCCTGCCCGGATGGTGATGGAGGGCAGGCGGTTGAGGAACCGCTGAAGGATCTGGGTCGCCCCCTGGCCAAACCCCTGGCCGGCGCCGGCACGGAAGCCGGCGGCTCCTCCCGCATAAGGGTTGCTGCCCTGCAAGGTCAGGCCGCTCAAGACGCCGACGGCGCCGACAGCGGCGAACATGGAAACATAGTGGCGGTTGACCCTGTCTTTCAGGGCGGACTCGCCGACCTGGTTGAGTCCGTGGAACTGGAGAGCGATCCAGCGCCCGTCCGGGAGAAT
>JAPOZE010000329.1 GCA_026706225.1 Acidobacteriota bacterium | reverse complement strand
CCATTTGCACTCCGGCCACCCCGGAATCGATCAGCTTGCCGTCCGAGGCTCTGCGGCTGGCGCTGATGTTCCTGCCAGTCACTTCCAGCGGAGTCACCCCCAGCCGGGAGGCAGCCTGTTTCCAGGTAAGGCTTCTGAAGGGTTTGCCCTTGACCCGGATGCGGCCGCTCGAGGCCTCGAGCTCCGACGGCTCCGCCCCCAGCCTGGGGGCCACCTTTTCGAAGAGTTCTTCCAGGGCCAGTTGGCAGGCCCGCCGGGTGGCCGCGCAAACCCCGCCGACGGTGGTGCTGCCGCCTGAGGGGCCGGAACGGGGGTAGTCGGGGGAGCGGCCGGTGTTGACCTTGATGGAATTGACCGGCAATCCGAAGGTCTCGGCGGCCACCATGGCGATGACGGTGGTGGTGCCGGTGCCGATATCCTGGGTGCCCATGCTGACGGAAACCGAACCGTCCGGATCGATCACCAGTCGGGCCGTGCTGTTGTGGCCCCGTCCTCCCCAGGTGTGAAAGGCCAGCCCCAGCCCCTGCTTGACCGGACCTGCCGTTTCCTGCCCCCTGGGGCGCCACTTCTTGCGCCACCCCATCAGCTCCTCGGCTCGGATCAGTTGCTTGCGATAGAGATCGGGGCGCTCGGTGAGGTTGAGGTTCTTGAGGTAGAAGTCGAGGGGGTCCATCCCCAGCTTGGCCGCCAGGTCGTCCAGGGCGGCGAAGGTCAGCCAGCAGGTCTGAGGATGGTTGGGCGCCCTCCAGGCCCGCGCCGGGCCGGTGTTGGTCGCAATTCCGGTGTGCTTCTTGCGGACGTTGGGCGGATTGATCACGTAGGGAAGGACCTGCATGGAGATCCCCCCTCCGCTCAAGCCGCTGGTGCCCCAGGACTCCGCTTCCCAGGCGGTCAGCGACCCGTCCTTCCTGGCCCCCACCTTGATCCTGGCGAAACCGGAGGGGCGGACCCCGGCCACGAACAGCTCGGCGTCCCGCTCCAGAAAGTTGCGCACCGGCCGGCCGGTATCCCGAGACAGCCTGGCGGTTTCCAGGCCCCAGCTATCGGCCCCGAACTTGCTCCCGTAGCCGCCGCCGACGTGGTCCTGAACAATGGAGACGTTGGCGGCCGGGATCTCCAGCGGTTGGGCGAACTGGTTGGCCATCCCGGAAATGTTCTGGGTCGACTGATAGGCCGTCAGCGTCTCCCCGCTCCAGTCGATGACCTGGCCGTGCGGCTCCAGGCAGCAGTGGGTGATGACCGGGATCCCATACTCGCCTTCAACCACCGCATCGGCCTCCTGAAAGGCCTGGTCGGGGTCGCCCTTGACCTGTTCCGAAGGCGGCTTGGTGCGGTCTCCGGCCTTGCCGAGGTCGTCTTCGTTGACCAGGTGGGGCAGCACTTCGTACTCCACCACGATCCGTCGAACCGCGTCCTCCGCCGTGGCCTCATCCACGGCCGCCACCACCGCGATGTCATCCAGAGACCATTGGACTTCTTTCCCCGGGCCCTGAATCACCCGCACGGCCTTGACGCCGGGAAGGCTTTCGGCGGCGCTGGTGTCAATGCTGGTGACCCTGGCGTGGGCATGGGGGCAGCGCAGGAACTTGGCGTGCAGGGTTCCCGCCAGGTTGACGTCGGAGGTGTACTTGGCCTTTCCGGTGACCTTGTCGGGGCCGTCGAGCCGACTGACTCGTTTCCCCAGGACCTGGCGTTCGTTCCTGTCGGGCCATCGATACTCAGGCATGACTCCTCCCTTCGCCAACCAGGCTGCCGGTTTGACTCTCCGACGACTGCAGGACGGCCTGGGCCACGCCCACGTAGGTTCCGCAGCGACAGAGGTTGCCTCCCAGACCGGTACGGACCTGGTCCAGGGTGGGGTTGGGGTTCTTGTCGAGAAAGGCCTTGCAGGCCATCACGAACCCGGGCGTGCAATAGCCGCACTGTTGGGCGTCGTTGTCGACGAAGGCCTGTTGAATCGGATGCAGACGGTCGCCCTGGGCCAGCCCCTCCACCGTCCGGATGTCCTTCCCCTGGACCTGGATGGCCAGAACCGAGCAGGCATAGGCGGGTTTCCCGTCGATGGTGACCGTGCAGGCCCCGCAGGTGCCGCGGTCGCAGACTTTCTTGGCGCCGGTGAGATCCAGTTCGAAGCGAAGCGCATCCAGCAGGGTGACGCGAGGTTCCAGCGCCAGCCTTCTCTCGGTACCGTTCACCGTGAGCGTGAGGTTGACCTTGCCCGGACCGGCCACCGCTGCCCCCGCGGATTCCGGAGCAGCGCGCAGCGCCTCGGTTCCGGCCACCAGGCCGGAGGAAATCACGGCGCCGGCGCCGGTGAGGAAGCCTCTGCGCGAGACCTCGAGCGCGCCCTTGGCTTCGGGCTCTTTGGGTTTTGGCATGCGTTACCTCCTGAGGGAGACGACCGTCGCTTTCGGAAAGAAGGCCATGGAATGCGGCCTGCTCCCGAGGAATGTCTCACGGGCCGATGTTCGGTCCCGGCGGACCCCGGCCTTTCTTTGTGAATGGGCGTTGATTCCGGATGAATCCAGAGAGTTCTGCATCATAGAGGCAGGCTTTCTCGGTTGTCAACTGCTATCGGACCAGGGATGCGGGCGGGACGCCCGCGCTCCCGGGTGGGGTGCCCTCCCGATAGTTCGATGCCGGGCCGGAAGGCTTGACGGGTTGTCGGCGGAAGCCGTAGCCTTGATCTCCCGGCAGTTTGCCGCCGGAAAACACTGATCGCTCAAATTTTTCGGGCGGGTCGGCGCCGCCGGGAGTGCCCAGCCATGAAGCCCAGAATGACCATCGGCGTCGGCGGGGGAACGGGCTCGGGCAAGACGACGCTGTCCCGGAAGCTGGCGGAGTTTGTGGGGCCGGAGCGGGTGCTGATCCTGTCTCAGGACCACTACTACCGGGACGCCGGCCATCTCCCCGCCGAGCAACGAGCGCAACGGAACTTCGATCGGCCGGAGGCGGTGGATTTCGAGTTGCTGGTCCGGCATCTGAAGGCGCTGCAGGCGGGCCGGGAAATTGCCCGGCCAAGATATGATTTCAGCCGGCACGTTCGCCTGGAGGGCTCGGAGCCGGCTCTTCCGCGTCCGGTCATCCTGGTGGAGGGGACGCTGGTCTTCGCGGCGGAGGAGCTGGTGGGCTGTTTCGACCTGAAGCTCTTTGTGCATGCCGATCCCGACATCCGATTCATTCGCCGCCTGAGGCGCGATATCCGGGAACGGGGGCGGGACGTGGAATCCATCGTCCAGCAGTACCTTGAGACTGTCCGGCCCATGCACCTGCGATTTGTCGAGCCGGCGCGGCGGCAGGCCGATCTGGTGATCTCCGGCGTGGACGGTGTCGAGCGGCAAGTTGCCGCCATTGGAGATCGGATCAGGAGGGCCGCGGGCATCTGAGGCAAGGAGGGAGGGCAGGTTCGTGAGAGTCGACATCATGCAAACGGGTTTGGAGTACGACGGCTTCATCCGGATCGAGAGGGCCGACCTCGCATTCGAGAAGTTCAGTGGAGAGATGAGCGGCGCCGTCCGGCGCTACCGCTACCACCGCGGGGAAGTGGCGGCGGTGATGATTTACGACGCCGGCCGGGATCGGGTGCTGTTAATCCGCCAGTTCCGCTATGCGGTGCACGCCCGAACCGGAGACGGCTGGATCATCGAATGCGTGGCGGGAATTCAGGAAAAAGGGGAGTCCATCGAGACCGTGGCTCGCCGGGAGGTTCTGGAGGAGACCGGGCTGAAGCTGGCGGGACTGGAATTGCTGGCCGAGTATTTTTTCAGCCCCGGAGCCTGCTCCGACAAGGTGCATCTCTTCCTGGGCGCCCCGGAAGATCCGGAGCAATCCCTGGGCGTTCACGGCGTGGCTCAGGAAGAGGAGGACATTCGGGCTTGCTGGGTGCCCTTGAGCCAGGCTCTGGAAATGGCCCGCTCCGGACAGATCCAGGATGCCAAGACGCTGATCGGGCTGCACATGCTGGAAAGTCGACTCCGCCGCGGAGTTGTGCAGGATAGCCCGGCTTAGTACACCAATACATAAATACTAATATGTATTATTGCTGGTCTTTCGAGGGGTAATTGAGGTATAGTGGACAGCCGTGAGGA
>JAPOZE010000350.1 GCA_026706225.1 Acidobacteriota bacterium | reverse complement strand
ATCCCACTCACCGATCAGCACATTGTCGGCCGGAGACCACTGGACCTTCAACCGGACAGACCCAAGTTCTTCCGCCAGCCGCCGGAAGTTTCCGGTCGAGCTCATGTAATGGAAAGGCCGCATCCCCAGCACGACCTCCACGCCGTACTTTTCGGCCTGCTCCAGTATCAAGGTGAAAGCGGCCACCAGCTTGCGAAAGTCGACCTCGGCGATGACGCCGCCGCGGGTCAACCACTTCATGGGCCAGGTTGGCGCCTTTGTCCAGCTTCCTTGCCCCGCGGACCACTCCCCGGGCCAACAGAAACCGTAGCAATGCACCGCTCCGACCCCCAATCGGGCGGCAATCTGCATGGATCGAACCAACCCATCGAACTCACTGCGAAAAACAGCATCTTCGAGCAGTTTCCCCGGAGTCAGCCCCACCAGTCGGGTGTTGTGAAAGGGCCGGTAGGCGCAGATCTGATAGAGCTTGAGGCCACGCCGGGCGACACTTTCGCCCATGGCGTCGGCCTCGGCGTCGCTCATGGTGGCGATGCAGGGCTCACCCTCGGGAATGCCCGAGTCTCCAACCGGGCTGGAGCCTTCAAACCACACGTATTCCGCACCCAGTTCCCTGGCGGCGTCCAGCTCCTGAGCAAACGGCAACTTGAGTTCGCTCATCCAGATACCCAGCCTGAAGCGATGATCGCTTCGACCGGCCGGACCGGGAGATGAAGCCGCTTCCCCGTTCCGCGAAAGTACGGAGGCCGACAAACTCCCGGCCCCGCCCACCAGAAATTCTCTTCTGTTCACTCCTGACGCTCCCGATTTGGTTGTGGTGAATGCTCGATTGCTGCCATCAGATCCCCTTTCCGGTCCGGTGGTGGCGGTTTCCGCCTTACGGCCCCGCTCGGATCCACTCCTCGTCAAACCTGGCAACGGTAAGACGCCCGGGGCGGTAGTTGTTCTCTCCGTCGGTGCTGCCCCGCTCATAGAAACAGAGCAGCCTTCCATCGGGCAATGCCGCCAGATCGCTGTAGCCGCTGAAACCCTCTTCCAGAATGCGGTGGAAGGGCCAGGTTCGACCCTCGTCCTCACTCAGCTTGATGGCCATTCTCACCCGGTCTCGAGGACGCCCGGCGATTTCCTCTCCCAGGCGACGGGAAAGGTTGTGGGGGTTGGAAAACGCGATGAGCCCCGCCTGCGTGTCCCTGGGGGGGCGGACGCGCACGATGGCGGCCATGCAGATGGGTTCCAGCAAGGCCTGGTCGAACCGCGGCCTGGACCAACCACCGGCCCCGTCGGGACCGACCGTCACCAGGCGGCGATGCTGCCGGGACTCGGTGCGCGTGTTCAGCATTACCCGGCCGTCGCTCAACTGCACGACGATGGTCTCGCTGGGATGGATGGAATCGGGAGTGTCGGGCACCGCGATCTCGCCCCGCTGCCAGGTCTTGCCGTGATCGTCGCTGAAAATGGTCGAAGCCACCGAGGGACGATGGGCGTGCTCTCCGGTACCCAGCGAAAGCCAGACGGGAACCACCAGCCGTCCCTGGTAGGGTCCGTGCCGGAGTTGAATGCCGTGGCCGGGTCCCGTGGCGATGACCTTCCAGTCATATTCCGACCGAAAGGCCTCGAAGGTGGAGGTGATCTCGGCAGCCTCGGTCCAGGTGACTCCATCGTCCCGGCTGCGCATGGTGAAGCAGCGCATATACTCCAGGCAGTAGAGAAAATGCAGGCTGCCGTCCTGGTAGTCGACGACGGCTACCGGATTGTTGACGGTGTTCTCTCCGGGCTTGTCCAGGTTCTGGGCCGCCGCCAGCGGGTTGAGGGGCAGATCGCCCTTCACGTGCACCAACCGGCGGCGGGGATGCCAGGTCTTCCCTCCGTCGGTGCTGCGGCGCAGCATCACGTCGATGGTCCCCCAGTCGCCGGAATCTCCTCTGCGAGCTTCACAATAGGCCAGCACGGTGCCGGCGGCGCTGACTACGATTCCGGGGATGCGGTAGAGCTTGTACCCACCTTCACCGGAAACGAACAGGTCGGTCTTCGCCACCCGGCCGGTCTGCGCTACCGAACAGGCAGGCGGCAACAACGAGCCGCAAAGAAGAACGCCGATTGGCAGCCAGATCTGTCTCATTGTCCGGCATTCTATCAACAAGGGGCCGGTCCGACAACACCGGCGGCCTTGCCGTCAGACCGCCCATCGGTGGGCTCGACGCCCCAGTTGAAAAATCCGGCGTTTGCCACAATAATGAGCCGGATAGCGGCCTTGGTGCCCTGCCCGAACAGGGACCTTCGAACCGCTGCCGAGAGCCAATGGGATTCCCGCGGGTTGACCCGTGCGCCGGGGCGAGAGATTCCTTGGGCAGGCAACCGGAAAGGACACGATGGAACGTCGAGAATGGCTCACCCAGACCGGATTGACCCTCATGGCCACCCGGCTCTCCGGCGCGACCGGGCGGATGCCGGCAAGCGGAGGCGGGAACCGGGCCAGGCTCAACCCCTGGCGCCTCCAGGACGCCGACCTGCGTTCCTACATGCTGCTGGGGGTGCGGCACATCTACCGGAGCGCCATCAACCGCAGTCGCGGATGTCTTCCCTACGTGCGCTTCAACCTCACCGAGGAACCCACCTGGGCCCGACACGAGTATTGGGGATCACCTCACATGGTGGGGCGCTTCCTGGATGCGCTGGCTGTCTGTTCCCCGATCCTGGATCTGCCGGCCGACCGCGAGGCCGTAGAGGGGCTGCAACGGTTGCTGCACCAATCGGTCAATCATCCCTCCGGGTTGGCCTTTGACACCCTGCCCGGCCCGGACGGCAAGCGCACGGCCGCTTTGCACCACTCCCGCGAGGTGCTGCTGGGGTTGCTGGGGCTCCGGGAATGGCAAGGGTCCGAACCCTCCATCCGCCTGGCCCGGAAATTCGTGCGCAGGCTGGAGGAGGTGACCCGGGCCACCGGGTCCTTTCCCTCGGACAAGTACTCGGAGGAGGGTTGGGTCCCCTCTCCGACCCGCAAGCTCAATCAGACGTCGGGACGGCTGATCGGGGCCCTGGTGAAGTACTTTCGTGCCACCCGCGATTCACTGGCGGTCGACCTGGCCCTGCGTTTCGCCGAGGCCAACATCGAGACCTGCTTTACCTCCAAGGGCGAGCTGACGCCGGATGCCGGCGAGCACCTGCACTCTTCGGAGGGAACCATGACTTCCCTGATCGACCTGGGACTGCTCAGGGGCGAGCAGCGGTACCTGAAGCTGGGACGCCTGCTCTACGATGTGGGCTTGCGGCGCTGGCGGACCTCCTGGGGTTGGGCCAAGGAGAGCAGGAAGGACCAGCCGGGCCGCGGGGAGGCCAACAACACCGGCGACTTCGTGGAAGCCGCCCTGCTGCTGGGCCGCGGCGGCCACCCCCAATATTTCCAGGACGCCGAGCGGATGATTCGCAACGGATTGCTGGCCGCCCAGGTGGTGGCCACCGACTGGATTCCGCAGTCCTCCCAGGCCGACACCAGGGACTACGCCTACGCGCGAATCAGGGATCGGGCCAGGGGCGCCTTCGCTTTCACGCTGCCCAATGCCTACCACTCCTACAACACCGATCTGATGGGCGGGGCGCTTCAGTCCCTGGCGGAAGCCTACGAGGCCAGCGTGGTGAAAGAGGAATCGGGAGTCTGGGTGAACCTGCTGTTCAGCACCGACTCCCCTTGGCTACGGGTGCGTTCGGAGGTGCCTCGAACCGGCCGGCTGCGATTGGAGGTGCTCCAGGAGGAGCGGGTACGGGTTCGACTGCCGGATTGGATCCCGGCGGAAACGGTGCGGGTCGACGGAGCCGGCGGTCCCGGCAAGATCCGACCGCGCGGAAACACGCTGGACCTGGGCATCTTGGCCAAGGGGTCCAAGGTTACAGTCACCTTCGATCAACCCGGGCGCCGGACCCGGGAGCGGGCTCCGGGTTTCCCCGACCCCTTCGAGGTGGAATGGAGAGGCGATACCATCGTGGCCATGGAGCCCAGCCCCTCCCGTCCCATCGCCCTCTATTGACCTGAACCCGCATTTCTCATCGGACGAACTGGTCGGGGCGAGAGGATTTGAACCTCCGACCCCCTGCGCCCAAGGCAGGT
>JAPOZE010000293.1:2749-4112 GCA_026706225.1 Acidobacteriota bacterium | reverse complement strand
GTCTTTAAAAGAGATCGGCAGTTTCACCCTCGAATGATCCGCACACCAGGGCGGAGGCGGGGCTGATCACTGACCACTGATCACCATTCACTATTCACTCCCTGCCTAACCCCAGGTCTCCAGCGGATGGCGGCGATCCTCGAGAGGCAGGCCCACCCGGGCTCCGGTCTTCTGGGATTGGTAGACCGAGGTGATCATCTCGATGGTCCAGCGTCCATCCTGCTCGCTGCAGGCCGGCTTGCGGTCCTGCTCGATGGCCTCCAGCAGGTCGGCGACCAGCAGGGCGTTGCCCAGGGTGCGGCTGTCGGCCCTGAAGCGGCTGGATGCCGGCGGCTTGGCCTCGATGGGTTCCCAGCGGTGGGTTCGGTCGGGCAGCCAGCCCGGAGAGCGCAGGATGCAGGGTAGGCCTCTCGGATAGACGTCGTTGGGCAAGTGAATCACGCCCTTGCTGCCGTAAATCCAGAGGCCGAAGCGTTTTCGGTCGGTTCGATCGCTGGCCTTGGAGCCGAAGTAGGCGTGGATCCCGCCGGCGAAGCCGAATACCGCCGCGATCTGGTTGCCGGCTACCGGACCGATGGGTTCCGTGCCTTCCCGGACCTGTTCCCGGCCCACCTCCTTCCCATCCTCGGTCACATGGGAGAAGACCCACCCGGGGTCGCCCAGGAAGTACCGCATCATGTCGCAGATATGGGAACCCAGCACCATCAGGTCTTCTCCGCCGGCGCGCCGGTCCTCCTTGCCCCGTCCTCTCACCTCCTGGATCATTCCGATCTCTCCGCCTTCGATCATTGCCTTGACGCGGGCAACAAAGGGCGATGTCCGCATCTGGTGGGCCATCTGAACCTTCACTCGGCTCCGCTCCACGGCCGCCACCATGAGGTCGGCATCGGTCAGGCTGGCTGCGAAGGACTTCTCATGGAAGATGTGGCAGCCGGCCTGAGCGGCGGCCGTGGTCATGGCCGCTCGCTGGTCCAGCCACCGCGGAGCGATAGCCACGATATCCAGCTTCTCGCTGTCCAGCATCCGGCGAAAGTCGCGGTAATCCCGCCGCGCGCCGCTGCGCTCCCTGGCCCGGGCCCGGCCCTGGTCGTCGGGGTCGGCCACCGCGATGACCTCGGTCTCCTCGAAGGCCCGCCACACCGTCTCAAGCCCGTGCCCGTAGTTGCCGCGGCCGGTGTGGCCGATTACCCCGACACGGTACTTTTTCCGTCCCGCCCAGCCCATAGCCGCCAGTCCTGCCGCGCTTGCTTCTAGAAAGGATCGCCGTTTCATTACAAGGTCTCCGAAATTATACTCGTCCAGGTTCAAAAAATGACGACGGCGGTGCCGCTGACGCTCACCATCAGCATGCTTCCCTTCCCGC
>JAPOZE010000293.1:0-2080 GCA_026706225.1 Acidobacteriota bacterium | reverse complement strand
CGGCGCCGGCTCCAGCCGCGGGTCAGGACCTCCACAAGCGAGACCGCCACCAGCAAGACACACAGGAGCATGAAATATTGCGTGATTGCCTGAATCAGCGGACCGAACACCGGCAGGACGTTGTCCAGTGCTCCGAATTCCGGCCATGCCGGAGCCCTAGCGCTGGTGAAAGCCGTTGCCAGCACCTGGAGCCCCTTGGCCACAACACCCACGGCCACCCCCATGGCTATTCTTCTTCCCGTGGACTCACCGCCCCAACCGCCGGAGGCCTTGACCCAGCCCAATAGCAAGGCCAACAGGAGCGATAGAAAGAGGGTGCCGATGAGGCCTCCGGCGATCAGGGCCAGAAGCTGGTGGCTCAATGGCTGAGTTGTCGTCAGATTCGAAATCAGGGCCGGCCACCCGTTGAAAAAGGCGGCAAGCTGGAGCAGAAACAGGATCGGGGCCACCCAGAAGAACGTCCGGGCAGAAAATTTTCTTCGGCTCCAACTGACCACGGCGACCACCGCCGCGGCCAACGCGCCCAGAACCAACAGGATGCCGCCAATAATGCCGAGGACCCTGACAAGATTGCCGCGGCTGCGCTCGTCCCTCTCCCAATCCTCGGGCAGGTGAACCAGGCGGTAGAGGTCGGACACTTCGTCTCCCGCTACCACAACCGCTACCCGGGCCTCTCCCTGCGGAAGCGACTGGGTCCGATCGGCGAAGACAAAGGTCCAGTCGCGGCGGGCCGGCCGCTGGGAAGGTTCGGCGGAAACCTCCGCGAGATCTCCCGGCGCCAGTCCGAAACGGTCGGAAACCGCGGCTTGGGCCTTGGAACGCGCTTCCTCCTCGGACAGGGCCGTTCCCTCCCTGGCTTCCGGAAGCCTGTGGATGACACGGGGAACCGAGTCCGAGTCGGACACAATCACCCGGTACTCCTCTGCCCGCTCCTCCACGCTTCCTTCAAAGGTGGCATAACGAATCCTCCAGCGCGCTCCGGGCACGTAGGATCCCGTCAGTCTTTCGTGCGTCTCCCGGCCGGCCGTCTGCCAGACAAAGCGCCCGGTCCGGGTCGCTCCCCCCCGAACGGAAACCATCTCCCGCCAGGACGGGGGAATCCGGATGCCCTTTTCCTCCAGAGTCTTCCGGGCAATCCTGACCGCCTGCTCCCGGTCCACCTCCAGCGCGGGCACGTCCGTCTGGAATCTCCCCAGCAGGACCCAGACCGCCAACCCGGCAATCCCGCCCAGGAGCAATCCGTTCCGCAGAACCGGGGACAGGACTGGAACGCTCGCCACCGGCAGCGGTTCCGGTTCGGCCTCGGGCTCCCGGGCCGGAGGGGGATTCCAGGCCCCGTTCAACTTGTCGGGCGAAAGGGCGCTCCATTCCCGGGACCGCCATCGGACCCACCCGATGGCTCCCAGGGGAACCAGGGTGAGCAGCACCACCAGGACCTGATCGACCCAGACGCCGGGCGCCTCGGAGGCGAAGAGCGGGAGGGCGAACCAGACCACGTCGAAGGCGAAGTGGAGGACGATGGCCGGCAGCAGCCCGTACCTCAGGTAGACGGCGCCGAAGAAGAGGGACGGCAGGATCAACTCCACCACCCGGGCGTAGGCGGGTTGAGTGGGATAGGCCGCGTGGCCGGCACCGAATATCAGCGCCTGCAGGACCATGGCGGCTCCGATCCAGAGTGCCGGCTTTCCGAAACGGCGCCCCAAAAGCGCCGCACCCGCCAGCGGGACGGCCCGAAACAGGCATTCCTCCCAGAAGCCGGCCTGAAGCGAGATGGCTATGGAAGAAAGCCAGGGCAGATAGGTCGCCAGGACGTCCGGCTCCAGCAGGGCATTGGCAGGGGTCCACCAACCCAGCACGTTGTTGGAGAAAAAATAGAGAGCCACCTCGTACCCGAAGAAAATCGGCACCAGCAGATATCCCGCCACCGTATATCCCAGGACCGGCGTGGTATTGGCCACTCCGCGAGATCCCAGTTTCCAGAATTGAATATGGTGGGGAAAGGCCTTCCGCGAGAGCGACTCGGCGGCCATGAAGGAGAGGGTCAGCACAATGCCCAGGGCCACGAACTGGACCAGGGCCC
>JAPOZE010000148.1 GCA_026706225.1 Acidobacteriota bacterium | reverse complement strand
ATTGATAACCGTCAAGGAGGTCGCCGAGTACCTGAAGTTGAAGGAACAGACGGTCTATCTCCTGGCCCGGCAGAACAAGATTCCCTCCCTGAAGGTGGGGGGCAGTCTTCGATTCAAGAAGTCCCAGATCGATGGTTGGCTCCTGGCAGAGCCGAACAGGAGCAGTTCAAGGAATGGCCCCGGGAAGGTGCTCATTGTGGAGGATGAGAAAGCGGTAAGAGACAGTCTTCAGGGGATCGTTCAACTCCACGGAATTCCGGCGGTGGCCGTGCCGGATGGACCCCGGGCCCTGGACGCCGCCAGGCGGGAGCCTTTCCGCATGGTTTTCCTGGACCTGAACCTGCCTCGCATGGATAGCGTGGAGACACTGCGGGAGCTCCGAAGGCTGGACCGCAAGCTGGTGTTTGTGGTGGTTACGGACTTGGCCGCAGAGAACTCCATGTTCCAAAGCGCCGTTGAGTTGGCTCCGGTTTCGGTCGTTCCCAAGAAGTTCACCTCCCAACAGATCGGCGATATTCTGGAATTGCATTTCGACGACCTGATCCGTTCGAATCCCACCTCGCCTCAGGTGTAATCTCCACACCCTGATTTTCCTTCCGGCCGTCAGGATCGAACCGGCATTTACCAATTGACCGACCTTGCGCTGCAAAGGGTGCCGGCGAGTTGCCGGGGGTGGAGTTCCCTTCCTCCGGCCATGCAGGCACCGGCAGCGTTATTGGCTCTTGGCGCTTGCGATGAACTGGCGGAAGCTCTCGGCCCAACGGCCGATGGTCTTCTCGGGACCGACCACCTTGAAGAACCACGGTCCTTGCGGGCTTTCCAGAACGGCTCCCAGCAACCGGTAACCCGGACGCTCCGGACGCCGAGGGGCGCCAGGCATGTTGGATGCTTTCAGTGTTCCGCTCACGTCCACTTCGGTCATCCGGAAACCCGAGACCTGACTCTGCCTGATCTTGGCCTTTCCTCTGGAAGAGGAACCGTCGGGTTGACTTACCTGTCCAATCCAGCGGCTGATGTTTGCGTCGGTGGACCCGCCTTGTCCCATGCCGAAATAGAATACCGTCAATTCACCATCCTCGGAGTCGCCGCTTTCTCTGGGAAGGGCAAACTGGGCTCGCCGCATGCGGGAGCGCGGCGTCTGCTCGACCCAGCCGGAGGGGACTTCCAGAGTGAAGGGTCCCAGGACCTTCTGGCGATCGGAGGCAGGGGCGGCCGCGCCGACGGTTGGCGGCGAAGCCGGTGCGTTTCCGGCATTGGAAACGCTTTCGCCGGCACAACCGGACAGGAGCAGGCAGAGCCCTACCCCGGCCCAAGTGGCCCGATGGATTCTGTTGCCGGGCTCGGGACGGATCGTTCCCAAGGCAGCCGGTCTTCGACGAGTTGACTTGTCCATTCTCTTTCTCCTTTGCTATCCGGCGGGAGAGGCTGAATCGTGCCCCCGGAATGGATCGGGCTGGATCCGGAAAGGGAAGACGTCTCCTTGGTTCTTCCGCAGCCTGCCTCCGGAAGGTCAGTCCCTCACATTCCCATGATGTTGTATCCGCAATCCACGTAAAGCACCTCACCGGTAACTCCGGCGGAGAGGTCGCTTCCCAGGTAAAGCCCCGTATTGCCCAGTTCCCCGGGCTGAACGTTCCGCTTGAGGGGAGCCTGCTCCGCATGGTGCTTGAGCATGCTGCCCAGACCGCGGATCCCGCGTGCGGCCAGGGTGTTCATGGGGCCGGCGCTGATCGCGTTCACCCGGATATTGTGGGGGCCCAAGTCGTGGGCAAGGTAGCGGACGCTTGCCTCCAGGGAAGCCTTGGCCACTCCCATGACGTTGTAGTGTGGCACCACTTTTTCCGACCCGTAATAGGTCATGGTCACGATGCTTCCGCCTTCCGTCATCAAGGGAAGGGCAGCCCGCGCTATGGCCACCAGGGAATAGGCGCTGACATCCTGAGCCGTTGCGAACGCCTGGCGGGTGGTGTCGACGAAGCGCCCCTCCAGGGCTTCCCTGGGAGCAAAGGCAACGCTGTGCAGAACCAGGTGGATCTTGCCGAAATCCCGGGTGAGACAGCGGAAAACCTCCTGGATTTCGTCATCCCTGGTGACGTCGCAGGGATAGAGGGGAGCCTCGTTACCGAAGCGTGCGGCCAGTTGGTTGACGTTCCGCTGCAACCGCTCGCCCTGATAGGTCAAGGCCAGCCGGGCCCCGGCCTTGTGCCAGGCTTCGGCGATGCTCCAGGCGATGCTGCGCTTGTTGGCGACTCCGAAGACGACTCCGAATTTGCCCTCCAACATGGAAAACCTCCCGCGCGATGCGGAGATGAGACTAGCAGATTTCCAGGTGAAAAAACAGACAGACAGGCGCACGGGCGGCCGGAGACTTCGTGTACAATTCGAGCCCGTGATCGGCAGCGGCACGCCGTGATCGAATCCAAGAGGAGAGAAGGAGTTGCTATGGCCTACACGTTCGGCGATCTGAGGCACAAGACCGTGGCCCAGCTTCGCCAGATAGCCAGTGAAATCGAGCACGAGGCCGTCAAGGGCTATACCCAGATGACCAAGGAGCCTCTGTTGCAGGCGATCTGTGAAGCCCTTGGCGTCGATATGCACGAGCACCACGAGGTGGTGGGTATCGACAAGCGAGCCATCAAGCTGGAGATCAAGGAACTCAAGAAGCGGCGGGACCAGGCGCTGGAGGCCAAGGACCGTAGCGGGTTGAAGTCAATTCGCCGCCAGATCCACGCTTTGAAGAGAAAGATTCATCGGGCCACGGTTTGAACCGCATGGCTCAACGGGTGGGGCCGTAGTGCCCGCTAGGCTGTTCGGTCGCGGGTGCCCGCCGCAGAGAAGGGTCCTGCGGCATGATCATGCCCCGTGGCGAGGAATGCAGGATCGACCCCCGAGCCGTCGGTCTGAGGCGATCGCCAATTGTCCAGCACGCCGACCTGCTGGACGCAGGAGACGGTGCAGTAAGGGGCGCAGGTCTTGCGAAGATTGAATTCCCGCCGGATGTGTTCTCGGGTGTAGTCCTGCAGCGGAATGGCCGGGTAGCCGCGTTGCTGCGAGCAGTAGTGAACCAGGCCGTCCTCGCAGACGTAGAGATACCGTCCTCCGGCTCGGCAGCGCCACTGGTTGGGTTTTCCCCGGGAGATGTTTTCCTGGAACCTGTTGAAGCGCGCGAAGGACTTTTTGCCCAGCTTCTGGATTTCCCGATAGACCGCCCGTTCCTTCTCCTCCAGGGCCCGCAGTTGTCCCTCCCCGTCGTGGATGATGCCCAGGGTGCTGGAGAAACCCAGGGAGACCGCCCGGCGCGCCACCTGCAAGGCGTCCTCGGGGAAGCGGATGCCGGAACCGACGACCGAGTTGATGTTGACCGCGAAATCGGCGTGCTCGGCCAGCATCACCAGCTTTCCGTCCAGCACCTTGAGGCTTTTCTTGGAGACATCGTCCGGGTTGACGTTGTCGATGCTTATCTGCAGGTGCTCCAGCCCGGCCTGGTTGAGCCGTTCGATGCGCTTGGCGCTCAGTAGATAACCGTTGGTGATCAACCCCGCCATCATCTTTCGCAGCCGTATCTGCTTCACCACGGCGTCAAGCTCGGGGTGCAACAGCGGTTCCCCGCCGCTGATGGTGACCACGGTGGTGCCCAGGCGGGCCAGGTGGTCGACCCGCCGCAGCATTTCTTCGATGGGCACCGGCGCCGAGACCTTGTCGAACTCGTTGCAGTAGGTGCAGGAAAGGTTGCAGCGGCGGATGGGGATCAGGTGCGCCAGCACCGGATGCCTGGTGGAAAGCAGGGCTTTGGCGACCATGCGCCATTCCCTTGCACGCCGGTGGGCCGCCAGATATGTCCTGCGAATTCCTGTCCTATTACCCATGTTCATTCTTCAGCACTAGTCATCGACTCGGGCCGAATGGAGGCCGATCGGTTTCCGGGAGTGAAGCGGCCAGGCGGCAGCCGGGGCACCACTATATGCAAACGAATCCCCGCGGGCCAAACGAAATCTACCCGGTGGGCTCCTCCCCGGTCAAATCCACCGGTGCCTCGTCGGGCGACTCCTCCGGTCCATCTTCGGTCGGCCCGTCGGGCATTTCCTCCGTTTGCTCGTAGCGGCTGTCCCGGTG
>JAPOZE010000367.1 GCA_026706225.1 Acidobacteriota bacterium | reverse complement strand
AACAGCGGCGTCTACCTGATGTCCAAGTACGAAGTCCAGGTTCTCGACTCCTACCGGAACGACACCTATCCCGACGGTCAGGCGGGCGCCGTCTACGGGCAGTACCCGCCACTGGTGAACGCCAGTCGTCCCCCCGGGGAGTGGCAGGCCTACGACATCATCTTTCGCCGCCCGCGCTTTCACCGCGACGGACGGCTGGCCTCGCCGGCCAGGATGACGGTGCTTCACAATGGAATCCTGGTGCAGGACAACGTCGAGCTCTGGGGTCCCACGGGCTGGCTGCAGCATGCGCCCTACACCTACCATCCGGACAGGCTGCCGCTTGCCCTGCAGGACCACGGCAACCCGGTCCGGTTTCGCAATATCTGGCTAAGGGAACTGCCGGAACATGCCGAGCCCGAGCCGCCGCGTCGTCCCAGCCCACCCGCCATCGCTCTGGCCGCCGGAGTGTTGCAGCGCTATGCCGGCCGTTACCGAACCCCGGACGGACACGAGTACGTGATCTCCCTGCACGGGGACCACCTGAGGGCGTTTTTCTACCGCAAACCGGAGATCGAGCTGGTACCCCGCTCGGAAAGGGAGTTCGCCCTGCGCTGGACGGCAGCCCGATTGCTGTTCGAGCTGGATGGGGAGGGACGTCCCACCGCACTCATCTTCGAGATCGGGGGCGACCGGCGCCGGGTGGAGCGGGTTGATTGAACGGGGTCCATTTCCTCCTGTCCTCTTGGCGTCAACCCCGGGGGAGGGCGGGCCCGCCATCTTTCTGCAGTTCCCAACCCACAAGTAGAGCCCACACCATCAAAGGAGGCCGGTCATGGACAGGGCACGTCGCCGCTTCATTCAGGGAATGGCTCCGGCCGCGATGGCCGCGGCCTTGCCTGGGAGGCTTGGGGCCTCGGCTTTCCCCGAGGAGGCACAGAAAGGGCAGGAGCCTTCATCGGGACGAGCCGCAGAGGAACGCACCCCGGAAACAGGCTTCACCATGACCCGGCAGGCACTGGAGCGGAAGGCGCTGCGCATCCAGTCGCTGCTGGAGGAAAAGACCCTTCAGGTTCACGGACTGGTCCCCATGTTCGTGCGGGCCTCCGACTATCGACTGCCGACCGCTGAAGACTACGCCGGGGCCTACCGGCACCGCCACCTGCGAGGAAAAACCGAGGCCGAGCTGGGCCTGCCGCCCATGCACGTCTGGCGGGCCTGGGAGGATACGGCAGCCGACACGGGTTTTTACCTGGCCGCGCTTTCCTGGCAGTACCGCTGCACCGGAGATCCGCTGGCGCTCGGCCGCTGCCGGCGAACGCTGGCAGCGCTCAAGACCGTCTACGACCTGGGCGCCCGGGCCATGGAACCCGGCTTCCTCTGCAAGCCCTACGGCGGCAAGGCCAGCAATCAGACCTCGCCGGACCAGCTCCAGTGCGTGGCCTCGGGATTGGACGCCTACCGCCGCATCGCCGGTCCCCACGACGCCGCGGTGATCGGCGAGATGTTTCTGGGGTTCGCCGATTTCCAGATCCGCCACGACTACTACCATCCCGGGACCTACTTCGCCGTGCCCCTCAAGCCGCGCTACCGCCTGTGGGGTCCCGACTGGCAGCCGGGGACCAAGCCCTGGAGCATCGGCGTCATCTACCTCACCGTGATGTACCATGCCTGGCGCAGCGGCGGCGATCCGGAGTATCTGCGTCAGATCGAGCGCTGGTACGCCGGTTGCGGCCTGGACAACCTTCCCTCCGGGGGGAGCGGAAGAAGCTATCGCGAGTTGTACCTCCCCAGCCTGCTGATGGAGATCGACCCCTGGCGCCACCGGATCTGGCGGGCCATGACGCTGGGCACCTTCCGCAACGTCAGGGGAAGCATTCAACCCGACGGGACCGTTCTGCAGAGCGGGCGCTGGGGCCCGGGACCCTACCGGTCGGGTCGCTCGGCCATCTACGCACGCGGCATGGTGACCGCCCAGCGCTGGTTTCCGGAGGAGCCCCTGGCCGAGACCGCCCGCCACATCCTGGAAGCACTGGACGTGTCCACGTTTCGCTTCATCATGCCGCCGGCGGAAGGGGAGTCTCTGGCTCCGGAGTGGAAAGTCGAGACCGAACTGATCGACCACGACTCCCTGACAGCCTGGTTGTGGACCTATTGGGAGGGACGCTTCTACGGGTACTGGTGAGTCCCCGCTGTGCTTTCAGTGGGAGGGCAGGCCTTGCCGACCCAATCCGAGGCGCCTTGTTTGCTGGAGCGCGATTTCGTAGCGGCCGGCCCCGGACCGAATGGTCGCCCCACAAGATTCGTAATTGAGACGGGTGGGGACCAGCAAGCCCTGAAACGGGTGCGGAGCTGCTGGATCAACGCCCGCTGTCACGGCTCTGCAACCGGTAGATGATTCGCATCAGCACCAACTCTTCGTAGCTCACAGACTTGTCAAGGGCATCGAAAACCGGGCGCAGGAAGTCCGGGCCCAGCTTGTCGAAGACCGCCAGCACTTGTTCTTGCACCTCTGTTGACATCCGGGACTCGCCGCGGAATCGCTCCAGGGGTAGCCCATTTCCCGATCGCACCTCCCTTTCCAAATTGGAGAAGATCGTCTGGCGTTTCACTCCATAGGCTTGACTCAGTTGAGTTACCGATTCTCCGTTCCGGAAGCGTTCGCCGACTTCCCGGCTGCGAGGATTGGAACCTCTTGAAACAGATTTGGACCGACGAGCGGCTTTGGGATTCTCCTTGAACCCCTTCTCCCGGCAATAGGCGGCGATGACGGGCAGGAAGGTGTCGGCGTACCTGGCAACCTTCACCTGACCAATGCCATGCAACCTTTCCAACGATGCGATGGAATGAGGGAAATAGGCCGCCATTTCCTGCAGAGTCCGGTCGGAAAAGATCACGTAGGGTGGAACGTCTGCAGCGTCTGCCAGCTCTTTGCGCTTGGCGCGGAGCAGTTCGAAGAGCTGATGGTCGTACCCGGCGACTTCGTCAGCTGAAACGGCGCGACCGGTGGACTTCTCTCCTGTTTCCACCGGTGTCCCCCACACCTTTTCACCCTTGAGGACAGCCCACCCCGTCTTCGTCAATTTGACGCTGCCATGCTCCATGTCTCGCGCGATCAGCTTCTGCTGCATGAGCTGCTGCGCCAGGAGTTTCCATTGTTCGGCGGAATACTCCTTGCCTATGCCATAAGTTGAGAGACGGTCATGGCGTTGCCTTGTCACCTTCCTTGCCCGCGAACCGCGCAGCACGTCGATGATGTGACCGATGCCGAAAACCTGGTGGGTCCGCACCATGCAGGAGAGAAATTTTTGGGCTGGAAGGGTCAGGTCGACTTGCTCCTCTTCACTCTTGAGGCAGTTGTCGCAGGCTCGGCAGTTTTCCGATTCATAGGCCTCTCCGAAATAGGCCAACAATTCACTGCGACGGCAATCCCCCGAGGTCGCCCAATCCACCATGGCTCGCAAGCGCTTTCCCCGTCCCTTGCGTTCAGACTCCGCACCCTGCTGGATGAAGTATTGGATGGTGTCTACGTCGCCATAGCTGAACAGCAGCAGACAATCCGCCCGAAGCCCGTCTCGACCGGCACGCCCGATTTCCTGGTAGTAGCCTTCAACGTTTTTGGGCAGATCCACGTGGAGCACAAAGCGCACGTCCGGCTTGTCGATTCCCATGCCGAAGGCAATCGTCGCCACCATGACCCTTGCGTTGTCGCGGATGAAGTCCTGCTGGTTGTTCTTGCGGGTTTCATCCTCGAGGCCGGCATGATAGGGCAATGCCGAGATCCCATGCTCCACCAGCGCCTGGTGCAGCGAGTCCACTTGTCGGCGGGTGGCGCAGTAGATGATGCCCGACCGATTGGGATGGGCGCCCAGGAAGTCCAGTGTCTGTCCCAGCAGGTTTGTCTTCGGCTCGACGGCGATGAAAAGGTTTGAGCGATCGAAGCTGGCAATGAACTGGTTTTCGTTGCGAAAACCCAGTGTTTGTCTGATGTCGGTTTGGACACGAGGCGTCGCCGTTGCCGTCAGGGCAACACATACGGCCTGAGGGAATCGCTCCCGTACGGAGGCCAGTTGGCGGTATTCCGGGCGAAAATCGTGCCCCCATTGAGAAATACAGTGGGCTTCATCGATGGCCA
>JAPOZE010000469.1 GCA_026706225.1 Acidobacteriota bacterium | reverse complement strand
AGCAGAGCCTCGGGCCGGAGCGCCTGGATCGCGGCGGTCCGCCCGTAGCTGTTTTCGACCACCGCCAGCCCGGCCAGAACGGAGCATTTCGAGAGGACCTCCCGGGCCACGCTGCCTACGATCTGTCCGAAGCTGAAGTCCTTGATGGCGCGATGGTAGACTCGGGCCCCGTCGTGCTTGCCCAGCCCGATCAGCATCATCTTCATGAGGCCGCTCTCCACCTCGCCCGTAAAGAGCGTGTGGGGCTTCACCCGATTGCAGACCACCACGTGGTCGGCCCGGTAGGCCTGCTTGTCGAAATGGACGGGAAAGCCCTCGGCGGCCCGGCAGACCACCACGGTTTCCATGCTGGATCGGATGGGGCAGCCGCAGAAGTCTTCGGTGATTCCGTAGGACTCCAGGATCTTGCGCTGCCCCCGGGCGGTTCCGCCCCCGTGGCTTCCCATGGCGGGCACGATGAAGGGGTTGGCGCCGAGCTGCCGGAAATGCCGCACCGCGGCCTGGAGGATCGGGCCGATGTTGGCGATCCCCCGGCTTCCGGCGGTGATGGCCACCGTCTGTCCGGGCTCGACCCGATCCCTCAGGGAGAGACCGGCCAGCTCGGCTTCGACCGCTCCGGCGGCGTCAGCCAGCTCGGGTCCCTCGAAGTGCTGCCGGACGCGGAACGTCTTGGGGAATTCATCCATCTCGTGGAGCGCCTCCTGCTGTCGCGTTGTCAAAGTGACTTCGCTTGCGCCGTGGTCACGGTTGCCGGTAACAAGGATAGAAGCCATGGATGCACACCATCAACAGGAGGAGAGGTTGCTGCACCCGAAGCTTACCTTACCTGCAACCAACGAAAAAAGAATGATCCGCCAAGGGCCACCAAGCGTAACGGCTCTGCCGCATCGGCAGGGCTGCGGCCCGGCAAGCCGGCGCGTGCCCCCGCGAGGAGCAGGAGCGATGGGAAGAGGCACCCCACCCGGGAGCGCGGGCGTCCCGCCCGCATGCACTTGCGTAGCGTGCTGCTCAGTTTCCCCGGGATGTAGCACCCGGCGACCCCGCCGGCCGGAGCGCTGTGGTCTCGGCCGAAGCGGAGCCGTGGTGGGTCCCGCCCGCAACCTTGTAGGTGCAACGCCAGCCATCCGCGGCCACTTCCTCGTAAAGCGCAGTGAGCCCTCCTTTGCAGGGTTCGTGTCCATCTTGCCAGGTCGTATGCGGGCGAGACGCCCGCGCTCCCGGGTGGGTCCCGCCCGCGACGTTATCGCTGCAGGCAACCTTTCGTCCACGGTCAATCCCTTGCAAGGGGCGCCGAGCCCTCCTTTGCAGGGTTCGTATCCATCTTGCCAGGTCCAATGCGGGCGGGACGCCCGCGCTCCCGGGTGGGCTGCATCCCTTGGACGTCGTCGCAGCAAGGGAGGTCCATCGGTCTTTGTATCCATGCAAATGACCTCTGTAAACCACAAGGTGAGGGGTGGCCTCCTGCGACTCAACCTTTTACCGCGTAGCGGGATTTGCACTAAACTGGGTGCCGGTGCCGTGCGGCGGCGTTCCATGGCTGCTTCGGCAACGCCGCCGCCGGCCGGAGATGCAAGGATGTCCTCGCGAATGGATTCGAGTCAATTCGAAGTGATCCGCAACGCCCTGGTGGAAGCCACCGAGGAGATGGCGGTGGCGCTCAGGCGCAGCGCCTATTCCACCAACATCAAGACCCGGGCCGATTTCTCCTGCGCCTATTTCGACCACCAGTTGCGACCCATCGCTCAGGCCTTCGGGCAGGCGGTCCACCTGGGGTCGCTGGTGGAGCTGGTGCCCCGGGCCGTCCGTCAGTTCGGCGCCGAAAAGCTGGGAGAGGGAGACGCCATCCTGACCAACGACCCCTATTCCGGCGGGGTCCACTTGAACGACGTGACCCTCATCTCGCCGATCCACGTCCGGGGAGAGTGCTTCGGCTACGTGGCCAACCTGGCCCATCACGTGGACGTGGGCGGAGGGGCCCCGGCCAGCATCGGCGCATTCCGGGAAGTCTTCCAGGAAGGCATCATCATTCCTCCCATCAAGCTGGTGCGGGGAGGAGAGGTGGTCGAGGACCTGTTTGCGCTGGTGATGGCCCAGATTCGCTCGCGATACGAGACGGCCGGAGATTTCCGGGCCCAGATGGCGGCCAACGTCACCGGGGCGCGCCGCCTGAAAGACCTGTTGGACCGCTGGGGAGCCGAAACGGTGCGGGCCGGCCAGGAGGAGCTGCTGGACTATACCGAACGGCGGGCCCGCCGGGAACTGGCCCGTCTGCCCCGGGGGGAGTTTTCCGCCGAGGGTGTGGTGGACAACGACGGCTTCACCGATCGGCCGGTGCGGCTGGCGGCCCGGGTGGCGATCGACGAGAGGGGAGTCCTGTTCGATCTGAGCGGCTCCGACCTGCAGAGGGCGGCCCCCGTCAACTCCACCTACACCATGACCTACTCGGCCTGCGCCTACGTCCTCAAGTGCCTGATCGATCCGGACGTGCCGGTCAACCACGGCTTCTATCGCCTGGTGAGACTGACGGCTCCCGCCGGCACGGTGGTCCACGCCCGTCCCCCGGCCCCGGTGGTGGGCGGCTGGGAGACGCAGACGCGGTTGACCGATGTGATGTTCAAGGCGCTGGCGCCGGCTCTGCCCGAGCGTGTCCCGGCCGGCACCAAGGCCATGCAGTGCCAGGTGGGTTTCGGCGGCACCGACCCCAGGACGGGTGAGCTCTACGCTTTCTACGAGGCCATTGCCGGCGGCTACGGCGGACGGGCCTGCCGCGACGGTCCCGATGCCGTGCAGGCCCACGGCCAGAACACCGAGAACGCTCCGATCGAAGAGATCGAGATCAACTATCCGGTCCGGATTCCGCGCTACGAGCTGGTGGAGGAATCGGAGGGGGCCGGCAGGCAGCGGGGCGGCCTGGGACTGCGCCGCGATTACTGTTTCCCCGATCACGCCGTCTCCTTTACCATTCTGGCGGACCGGGACCGCTGGGGTCCCTGGGGACTGTTCGGGGGTTTGCCCGGCCGCAAGGCCAGCTATGTTCTGAATCCAGGGGGTGCGGCCATGCGGCTGGGCTCCAAGGTGACCCTCCAGCTCCAGCCGGGTGACGTGGTCAGCTACCGCACCTGTGGAGGGGGAGGGTACGGGGATCCCGGCCAACGGGACCCGCACGCGGTAGCCGTGGATGTGCGCGAGGGCAAGGTGGGCCTGGAGCGTGCCCGGCGGGTTTACGGGGTGGCTCTGGACCCGGTCACGCTTCGCTTGGACGGGAAGCGTACCCGGGAGCTTCGCCGGGGGTGAAGTGTGAAGTTTGAAGTTTGAAGGGTGGAGAGTGGAGTGTGGTCGGGGGAGGGTCGTGGGAGCAGGCAAGGACCTGATGGCCCATTTGCAATTTCTCAAGGACCGTGCCGAGATCCACAAGATACTTGACCGATCGATTCCAGTCTTGTTGGAAGGACTCCGCTGAGACCGGCAAGATGCCTTGCGTGTCGATCGAATAGCTCTTCAAACTTCACCCTTCACCCTTCACCCTTCAAACTTCAAACTTCATTCTTCACCCAGGCGCGCCGCCCTCCCCTACGACGGTGCGGCTCATAAGGGGCGAAACAGCGGTTGTTACAGGAAGGGGGTCCAATGGCCTACCGGCTGGGCATCGACATCGGCGGCACCTTTACCGACGCCACCCTGATCGACGAAGCCACCGGTGAAATTCGGATCGGCAAGGTCCCCTCCACGCCCAGGGACCATTCGCAGGCTCTGCTGGAAGCCGCTCACCGAATTCTAGGCGAGAACGGCGTCGATCCCTCCGAGGTGACCTACCTGGTGCACGGGACCACCGTGGCCACCAACGCCATCATTGAGGGAACCATCGCCCGGACCGGTTTCGTCACCACCGAGGGTTTTCGAGACCTGTTGGAGATCGCCCGCCAGATTCGGCCCAGCCTTTACGACCTCCAGTTCGAGAAACCGAGGCCGCTGGTGCCCCGTTACCTCTGTTTCGGGGTCCCCGAGCGCCTGGATGCCCGGGGGCGGGTGGTGACGCCCCTGGATGAAGCGGCCGTGGCCCGGGTGGCCGGACGCCTGGCGGAGGAGGGGGTGGAATCGGTTGCCGTCTGCCTCCTTC
>JAPOZE010000336.1:2672-4118 GCA_026706225.1 Acidobacteriota bacterium | reverse complement strand
AGAGGTCGGTGTGGCCGAACTGCACCAGGTGAGAGGGACGGCTGGCGGGTTCGGGCGGCGGTGGCGCCTGTTGGCAACCGGACAGCGGAGCCAGAACCATTGAGCCAGCAGCCGCTCCGCAGGCCTTGAGGAAGGTCCTGCGATCGGTCGGACTGTCTACGGGGCGCGAAGACAAGGGACGTTGGGGCATGGTGGTTTACCTCTTCGGAATGATTGTATTGCGGTTGCGGCCGAGCCTGTTGCCGGAGTCGAAACCCTCAGCTCTCGGCTTTGGCCATCAGCTCGTTGTAGGTATCGGAGGCGGCCTTGAGCCGCGTCAGGGCCTCTTCGGGCAGGGTGAGCTTGGTGCCCTTGAAGTTGTCCTCCACATGCTCGGGCTTTTCTCCTCCGGAGAGGGCGCTGGTCACCTCGGGGTGAGAGAGCACCCAGGCCACGCACACCTGGGGGCGGCTGACTCCCAGTTCTTCGGCAACCCGGTCCAGCTCTTCGATCACGCCCACCAGGGGAGATCCCTCCTCGGGCTCTCGACCCGGCACCAGTCTGCCTTCGCCCAGAGGGCTGAAGGCCATCAATCCCAGGTTGCCTTTGCGAATCAGCGGAAACAGTTCCTTGCTCATGAAGTCCCGGCGGGCGCCCGACACGATGTTGTAGTAGTCCTGCAGGCCGGCGAGGCGTGACTTGCCGGACCTGTCTGGCCTCATTCCGATCTCGATCAGCTCGTCCACCTGTCTGGACAGGTGGTTGGAAACTCCCCAGTAGCGGATCTTGCCGGACTGAACCAGGCTGTCCAGGGCGTCGGCGATCTCCTCCATGTGTTCCAGAGTCGGGGTGTCGTGAGGTGGCGAGTATTGTTCGTCGGAGGGAGTGAGCTTGTCGGCGCCGTGCAACAGGTAGAAATCGATGTAGTCGGTGTTCAGGCGTTTGAGGCTGGCTTCGCACTTCCGGGTCAGGATCTCCCGGGTGAAGACCAGGGGCTTCCCGTCGGCGCCGCTTGCAGCGGCCTTGGTGGCGATCACCACCTCGCTGCGCCGTCCGGCGACGCCGTGTCCCAATGCGGTCTCGGATCCTCCGTGACCGTAGGCTTCGGAGGAGTCGAAGAAGTTGATGCCGATATCGATACAGTGCCGTATCAGCTTGTGAGCCTCGGCATCCCCGCCCTCGCGGCTGAGATGGCGCCGGAAGGCCGTGCCCTGGCAGTGCCTGGAGACCCACAGGTCGGTGTGGCCGAACTGCACCAGGTGCGAGGGACGGCTGGCAGGTTCGGAGGGCGGCGGGGCCTGTTGGCAACCGGACAGCGGCGCCAGCACCACCGAGCCGGCTGCCGCCCCGCAGGCCTTGAGGAAGGTCCTGCGATCGGTAGTGGGACAGTCGAGGTGTGGGGAAGACGGTGGACGTTGGACCCTTGAGGCTTACCTTCATGAATAGATAGTATTGCGATCGCACAGA
>JAPOZE010000336.1:0-2662 GCA_026706225.1 Acidobacteriota bacterium | reverse complement strand
GTTGAATGGGGACACCCTGGACAGGCGGGCTTTCGGCGGCCCGGACGGTGGATGACCGCCTTCCGGGAGTCCCTAAAATCCTTCAGGCGGGGCGGCTTGTCAAGTCTTTTCAGGGAGTCGGGAGGCGGTCAGGTTCGTCGCGGGATTGTCAGGCCCGACGGCCCCCGCCTCCCGGGCTCCCTTCGGGCCCTCGGACCCGGAAGCCCAAGGCTTGACAGGTGCATGGCCCCCCGATATTCTCCGGGTCTTGTTCAGCGATCTTCCACCTACTTCTGATCCCCCTTCTGCGAGGACCCCGCGATGAATACCGCCGCCCCGCCTGCCCCACACCCGGAAGAGCAGACCCTCCTCGAGGCCCAGAGGAAAGGCGGGTTTGCGCTGGTGCTGGCCTACTTCAAGCTGTCGGGGCCGGGTTGGCTGCAGAGCGCCCTGACCCTCGGTGGGGGCTCCTTGAGCAGCAGCCTCTACCTGGGCGTTCTGGCCGGCACCTCGCTGCTCTGGTTGCAGCCGGTGGCCATGGTGCTAGGCATCGTGATGCTGAGCGCCATCGGGTATGTCACCACCTCCACGGGCGCTTCTCCCTTTCAGGCTGTCAATAGACAGGTCAACCCCGTGCTGGGGTGGGGCTGGGCGCTGGCCTCGCTGCTGGCCAGCCTGGTGTGGTCGATGCCGCAGTACTCCCTGGCGACGGCGGTGGTGCAGCAGAACCTGCTTCCAGGGGTAGTCGACGGATGGCCCGGGAAGGTCCTGGTGGTGCTCCTGATCCTGGGGGTTTCGACGGCTGCCACCTGGAGCTATGGGCGCGGCCGCATGGGAGTCAAGCTGTACGAGGTCATTCTCAAGGTCGCGGTGGCCCTGATCGTGGCCTGCTTCATCGCGGTCGTGATCACCCTGAGCCTGTCCCCCCAGGGATTGCCCTGGCAGTCGCTGTGGAAGGGGTTCATCCCCAATCCGCAATCGCTGCTCACTCCCTCGGAACAATATCTCCCGCTGCTTCAGTCCGTAGAGGAAGCCCATCGTTCCTACTGGAGCGAACTCATCGTGCAGAAGCAGACCGACGTGCTGGTCAGCGCCGCGGCCACCGCCGTGGGCATCAACATGACCTTCCTCTTTCCGTACACGCTGCTCAGGCGCAAGTGGGGCAAGGCCTTTCGCGGCTTCGTGATCTTCGATCTGGGCAGCGGCATGCTGATTCCCTTCGTGATTGCCACCAGTTGCGTGGTCATCGCCGCCGCAACCCAGTTCCACGTCCAACCGCAGCCGGGTCTGGGCCCGGAGACGGCCGAGCAACGGATGGCCGCCGCCTCGCCCATTCAGCAGAGGGAGTTCCAGCAGTTGTTGAAGGGTCGAGTGGCAGCCGGCCAATCTGTGGCGCCAGCGGAAACCATGTCCTTCTCCCCGGCCGAGAGAAAGCTGGCGGCCACGCTGGTGACCCGAGACGCCTTCGACCTGGCCGACTCGCTGCAGCCGCTGAGCGGCCGATCCTTTGCCAACCTGGTCTTCGGTCTGGGAGTGCTGGGGATGGCCCTGTCGACCATCACGCTGCTGATGCTGGCCTCCGGGCTGGTGATCTGCGAGATGTTCAACCTGCCGGCCACCGGCTGGACCTATCGGCTGGCAACGTTGACCGCGGCCATCGGGGCCCTGGGACCCTTTGTCTGGAGCAAGGCCGCCTTCTGGCTGGCAATCCCCACCTCGGTCTTCGGCTTTATCCTGTTGCCGCTGGCCTACCTGACCTTCCTGCTGCTGATGAACCAGCGCAAGGTGCTGGGTTCGGAGATGCCGCGGGGTGCGGGCCGCTGGACCTGGAACAGCCTGATGACCCTGGCCACCGCGGTTGCCGGCTGCGGCAGCCTGATCATGGTGTGGAAGAAAGGCGGTCCCTGGGGACTGGCAGTGGTGGGGTTGGTGGCGGTGGCGGCGCTTTGGTTCCATTTGCGGCGGCGCCAACATCAGTAGGTCATGCCTCAACGAGGGAACTAAGGGATGGGGTACTACAAGGACGATTTGGCAAGACTTGCCAATCAAATGAACACAAGGATTGCTACCGAGACTGACAGTCCTGAAAAGAATGAGTTGAAAAGGAAGTATGGTCGAATCTTCCAAACGAACCATTGCTCACTTCGTCTGGCTGAGAGAGGTCTTGAGATTGCGCGGGATGAAGTTCGCAAGAAGCTCCTCGACCTGGAGCGCTCTGATGCCGTCTTGTTCCATGAAGAATCCAACACATTCATACCCATAAGACCAGAAAGAAAGAGAGATTGGCTCGCCATTACTGCTTATTCGGTAAGGGGATTGGATGCTGCTCGGCGTAAGGCGAAAGAGAGGGGTGAGCAGCTATTAGTCTTTTGGACAAGCACCGTCCCTGCTACGCCGGGCAGATCGTTCGAGGAAGAAACTGTCGATCGTTTTTCAAGACGAACCACGAATGAACACCAATAGACACGAATATCGATCGACCTCCTTTGGTGCGACGACGTCATGGAATGAAGCCCACCCGGGAGCGCGGGCGTCCCGCCCGCACAAGACTTGGCACAGCCTCGGCCATCTCCTCCACCTGGCTCGACCGGCAACGGCGTCAGGACGCTGCTTCGGCCGAGCCCATGCCGTTCCCGCCGGCAGGGTGGCCGGGTGCCGCATCGCAGGGAAACTGAGCGGCACG
>JAPOZE010000636.1 GCA_026706225.1 Acidobacteriota bacterium | reverse complement strand
GCCTTCCGACCGAATCGGCGACATCGGTTCCGGAACCGGGCTGCTGGCTGAGCTCTTCTTGCGCCACGGCCACCCGGTCGTGGGTGTCGAGCCCAATCCGGAGATGCGGCGGACAGCCGAAGTCCACCTGAAGCGCTACCCCCTCTTCCGGAGCGTCGACGGGCGCGCTGAAGCCACTACCCTCGCGAGCGGGTCTGTGGATCTCATCGTCGCCGGCCAGTCCTTCCACTGGTTCCGGATCGACCGGGCCCGAGGGGAGTTCCGGCGCATCTCAAACCCTCCCGCCTTTTCGGTCCTGGTCTGGAACCAGCGCAAAACCGAGAGCACGGGGTTCCTGAAGGCCTACGAAGAGTTGCTGCTGCGCCACGGCACCGACTACGCCCGGGTTCGCCACGAGAACATCGGCCAGACCCAACTGCAGGCTTTCTTCGGTTCGCAAGCGTTTCACCGGAAAATTCTGGCCAACTCTCAGGTATTCGACCGGGAGGGTCTCATTGGCCGCACCCTCTCCTGCTCCTTCGTGCCGTTGCCCGGACACCCCGGTTACCCGCCCCTGATGCAGGCGCTGGACCGGATTTTCGAGACGTGGCAGGTCGAAGGAAGGGTTGCCTTCGAATACAACACGCTGGTCTATGCCGGCAGGCTGCACCCGCCCCGGCCGTGACCCGGCCGGCCCAAGGGGAATCGCGCCGGGTATAGAATATTCGGGGCGGCGCCTGGTGAGGCCTTACGAACACCCGTCAGCCTCCGCTGTCTGGTCAAATCCGTCAGGCCCTGAAAGCACTTCCCAGCGCCCGGATGACCCGGAACCTTCATATCATGACCAACTCGTCGCCCATGGACCGGCCGGAAACGGATCTCGAAGGGCTGGACAAGCGACACCTCTGGCATCCCTTCACTCAAATGAAGGAGTGGATGGAATCGCCTCAACTGGTGATCGAGCGGGGCCGGGGAGTCTACTTGTACGACACCCGCGGAAGGAAGTATCTGGACGGAGTCTCGTCGCTCTGGGCCAACATCCACGGCCACTCCCACCCCCACATCGTGCGGGCCATCCGCCGCCAACTGGATCGCCTGGACCACAGCACCCTGCTTGGACTGACCAACGTTCCCGCGGTGCAACTGGCCGGCAGGCTGGTCGAGCTCACGCCCCCCAACCTGACCCGGGTCTTCTTTTCCGACGACGGGGCCACGGCCGTGGAGATCGCCCTCAAGATGTCGTTCCAGTACTGGAGAAACCAGGGCCCGAGATGGGAGTCCAAGAAGAAGTTCGTGGCCTTCTCCAACGCCTATCACGGGGACACCCTGGGATCGGTGAGCGTGGGCGGCGTCCGGCTCTTCCACGAGATCTTTCGCCCCCTGCTGTTTCCCACCATCAAGGTGGCTTACCCCTATTGCCGCCGATACCCCCCGGGAAAACGGCCGCCGCACCCTGAGATCGATCACCTCGGCGAGGTCGAGCAGGTGCTGCGGACCCGCCATCGCGAGATCTGCGGCCTGGTGGCGGAGCCCATGATTCAGGGGGCGGGCGGCATGGTGCCCATGCCGGAAGGCTTCATGGGAGGGCTGGCCGAGCTGACCCGGCGCTTCGGAGTGCACCTGATCCTGGATGAAGTGGCTACCGGATTCGGCAGAACCGGCCGGTTCCTGGCCCTGGAACACGAGGGCATCCGGCCGGATTTTGTGGCCCTGGCCAAGGGAATCACCGGTGGCACGCTGCCGTTGGCCGCCACCCTGACCAGCGAGGAGATCTTCGAGTCCTTTCTGGGCGAGTACGAGGAATTCAAGTCCTTCTTTCACGGGCATACCTACACGGGGAATCCGCTGGCCTGCGCGGCGGCCCTGGCCAACCTGGAGGTCTTCAGCAAGGAGAAGACCCTGGAAAAGTTGCAAGGCAAGATCGGCTATCTGACCAGGGCGCTGCGCCGCATGTGGGAGCTGCCCTGGGTCGGGGACGTCCGCCAACTGGGGTTCATGGTGGGGATCGAGCTGGTCCGGGACCGCGAAAGCCGGCAGCCTTTTCCGGTGGGACGCCGCATGGGCCACCGAGTGGTCTTGCAGGCACGGCGGCGAGGCGTGCTCCTGAGGCCCCTCGGCGACACCGTTGTGCTGATGCCCCCGCTGTCGATCACCCGGCCCCAATTGAAAACGCTGGTGGAGGTTACCTACAATAGCATCCAGGCCGCGTGGGAAGAGGAGTGACATCGGGCGGCCGACGCAATAAGGATGAGGAGACATGAAATTCCCCGGGGCTTCACTGATGGCGCTTGTGTGTTTGCTGCTGGCTTTGGCCGCCTGCCGGACTCCGGATGAGCCCGAAACGTCGGAACCCCGTCTGCGCAACCTGCGTCAACTGACCTTTGGAGGAGAGAATGCCGAAGCCTACTTCTCCTTTGACGGCAAACGCCTGATATTTCAAGCGACCCGAGACGGCGGCCAGTGCGACCAGATCTTCGTGATGGGCACCGACGGCAGCGGCATCACCCGGGTCAGCAGCGGCAAGGGCCGCACCACCTGCGCCTATTTCCTCAAGGACGGTCAACAGTTCGTCTACGCCTCGACCCACCTGGGCAGTGAAAATTGTCCGCCTCGACCCGACTTTTCCCGTGGATACGTGTGGGCCGTCTATCCCGACTACGACCTGTTTCTCTCCGATTTCAACCAGGGCCTCACCCGGTTGACCGACACCCCGGGTTACGACGCCGAAGCCACTCTCTCTCCGGACGGGGAAAAGATCGTATTCACCTCCATGAGGGACGGCGACCTGGATCTTTACTCCATGAACATCGACGGTTCGGGGGTTCAACGACTCACCGACACCCTCGGTTACGACGGGGGCGCCTTCTACTCCCCCGACGGCCGCAAGATCGTCTACCGTGCCTCCCATCCCACCGATGAGGCCGCCAAAGCCAAGTACACGGACCTGTTGAGCCGAAACCTGATCGAGCCGAACCAGCTCGACATCTTCGTGATGAATGCCGACGGCAGCGGCCGGGTTCAGGTGACCCGCAACGGGGCCGCCAACTTCTGTCCCTTCTTCCATCCGGACGGGCGGCGGATCATCTTTGCCTCCAACCTGGGCGACCCCAGGGGCCGCAACTTCGACCTCTACCTGATCGACATCGACGGGACCAACCTGGAACAGGTCACCTTCGACGAGTCTTTTGACGGGTTCCCGATGTTCTCACCGGATGGGAAACAACTGGTCTTCGCCTCCAACCGCCACGGAAAAGTCCGCGGCGAGACCAACGTCTTCATCGCCGACTGGGTGGAGTAGGTCCGACCGGTAAACAACCCTTGGCTCCTCCCCGCCAACACGACTTCCTCCCCCGATCCTTTTTCGACCGCCCCACCCGAACCGTCGCCCGTGAGCTGCTGGGTTGCCGTCTCGTCCGCGAGTCGGGCGGCACACCGCTGGTGGGGGCCATTGTCGAAACCGAAGCCTACATCGGCGAGAGGGACCTGGCCTGTCACGCCAGAGCGGGCCGAACTTCGCGAACCGAGATCATGTACGGTCCCCCGGGATTCGCCTACGTCTACTTCACCTACGGCATGCACTGGATGCTGAACCTGGTCACCGAGGCGGACGGGTTCCCGGCGGCGGTGCTCATCCGGGCGATTCAGCCTCTGGAGGGGATTGGGCGCATGCAGGACCGTCGCGGCGGCAAGCCCCTGTCCCAACTTGCCAACGGTCCGGCCAAACTGACCCGGGCCCTGGGGATCGCCCGGGAGGAGAACGGGATGGACTGCTGCCGGTCCGGCTCACCGCTCACCCTGACCCGAGGGGAGGTGGTGCCGGCCTCCTCCGTGGCGGCCACCCCCCGCATCGGCCTGGGGCAGACTCCCGAGCCTTGGCTGTCCAAGCCGTGGCGCTTTGTAATCCGTGGGAACGGGTTCGTTTCGAGGTGAGGGAGCCCGGAAGGCTCGAGGCGTTTCAAACGGCTTGCTCCCACGCCTGCCAGCGGACGCCGAAGCGACAGTCATGCAGGTTTCAGCAATGCTTGTCTCCGTCCCTTACTTTCCATAAAAAATTCGCGTAGGGCATAGCCGTCGGGGCTATCGGCCGGCCATACCGTCTTCACTCTCGCCCGGGACTCGCTGCCTTGCTCTCCGTCCGGCACTACC
>JAPOZE010000380.1 GCA_026706225.1 Acidobacteriota bacterium | reverse complement strand
TGATATCCCCTCCCAGGATGAGCCGTCTGTTGCCCACCCGATAGGTCCGTCTCCCGCCCCGGACCCCCGCTTCGGAAAAGGAGTCTCCACTGGCCGTACGGGCCACCAGGACCCCCTGAGTCACCGGAAGATCCAGGATCCGAGCCAACCGGGGGGTGATGCGGTAGCCCTCCAGGCGTGCGAAGGGGCGCCGCACCCTTCCGGTCGAGATCAGGTCGGGAATGATTCGCCTGGCGGTGTCCACCGGCACGGCGAAGCCGATACCGATGCTGCCGCCGCTGGTGGAAAAGATCTGGGTATTGATGCCGATCATCTCGCCCCGGGCGTTGAGCAAAGGCCCCCCGGAGTTCCCCGGGTTGATGGCGGCGTCGGTCTGGATGACGTCATCGATCAGCCGGCCTCTCCGGTCCTGAATCGACCGCTGCAGGGAGCTGATCACCCCCACCGTCAGGGTTCCCTGCAGGCCGAAGGGGTTCCCAATGGCCAGCGCCTTCTGTCCCACCCTGAGATCGGCGGAAGCCCCCAACGGGACAACGGTAAGCGGCGCGTCGGCGGGATCGATCTTGATGATGGCCAGGTCGTTGGGGGGATCTGCGCCAATCACCTTGGCTTCGAACTTGCGCTCTTCGGTCAGCAGCGTCACTTCCAGGAGTCGAGCCTCTTCGATCACGTGGTAGTTGGTCAGGATGTGGCCTTGGGCGTCGATGATGGATCCGGAACCGGAGCCCTGCTGGGGGACGGCGCTGAAGAAGAAGTCAAAGCCCAGGGTGGTGGAGGTGATGTTGACCACGCCGGGACTCACTCGCCGGTAGATCTCGATATTTTCCGATTCGTCCTGGCTGAGGGGGCCGTCGGGAAGCGGGGCGGCCACGACGCCGGCGGATTGGCCGGGATAGGAAGCGGGCCGCAGGTCCTCGCGGGACGGGCGCCCCAGCAGCCAGGTAAGGGCGGAGGCCAGGGCCAGCAGCAACACCAGCGTCGACAAACGAAGGGTCAGCTTCATGGTGCTGAGAATCCAAGAGCGCAAATGCCTCTCTTACCCCAGGAGTTCCTCGATGGTCCGCCGGGTTTCCTTCATGTAGGAGGGGCGAAAACCGTCGTACCTTTTAACGATCTCTCCCTGCTGGTCCACGATGAAGGTGGTCGGAATGGCGCGGACGCCTCCGAAATCGTCCCCCACCGAGCCGGCTCCTACCACCACCGGGTATTTCATGCGGTGCCGCCGAATGAACCGCCGGACCTCTTCGGGGTCGCCCGAATCCATGGAGATGCCCAGGATTTCCACCCCCTTGGAACGAAAATCCCTGTAGAGGTCATTCAGGTGCGGAATCTCGTACACGCAGGGCGTGCACCAGGTGGCCCAGAAGTTCACCACCAGGATCTTCCGGTCATAGTCTTGCGAGCTTACCGTTTCTCCGGTCAGCGTCGTCAGTGAGAAATCGGGCAAGCTCGAGACCTGGAGAGTGCCCGGGCCCCCGGGTCGGTCAGTGGTGGGGAAGACACAGGACCATGAGAATCCCTGTAGAAGACAGAGCGCGGCTGCAAGAAAGCGGCTCCTTCGGGATCTGCGCTTGAACGGGTTCATCAGGTCTCCCGGTAAAGGGCTGCTCCGATTCGAATCCCCATTGTAGTTGCGGCCCGCTCGGGCGCACAAGATTCCGGCGGAGACACCGTTGCCTCCGGTCTGCCCCGGAGAGAGGAAAGGCTGTCCCGGCCGGAGTTGGAGGGGTCTTCGATCCGTTGAATGCGGGTCAGAAAACGGTCCGGTGGTTCAAATCCCTCCAGGCGCAGGTCGGTGCGTTCCCGGCCCGAGGAGTCCAGGAAGAGAATCGTGGGGACTCCCAGGATGCCGAAACGCCCCCGGGCGCGTTCGGCCTCCGAGCCCGATTCGATCAGGGTCAGGTCGAGCTTGAGCCTGACCAAGCCCTCGGCGGCGCTTCGCACCTCGGGATCGGTGAAGGTAAAGGTGTCCAGCTCCTTGCAGGGCAGGCACCAGTCGGCGTAGGCGTCGATCATCACCGATTTTCCCTGTTGGCGGGCCTGGGCCAACGCCTCTTCCGAATAGGTTGCCCAAACAATGCCCTCCCTGGGTTCGCCCGGAACAAGCAACACTGCCGCTACTCCCAAACCCGCTCCCAGGCAGACCAGCAGGCCGGCGAAGACCCGGGAGGCGGCGCGCCGGGCTTCCACCAGAATCAAGTAGGCTGCCGAAGCCGCCAGGAACGCCACTAGAGCCCAGCCGGCGTAGTGGCCCATCAGCGGGTTGAGAAAGTAGAGAGCCATGCCCAGCAGAACCAGGCCAAAGAAGCGCCGCACGGTCTCCATCCACTGTCCGGAGCGGGGAAGCTTCTTCAGGGCTCCCGAGAAGGTCCCCAGAACCAGGTAGGGAAGCCCCAGTCCCAGAGCCAGCACGAAGAACATGAAAAATCCATAGGCCGGTTCTCCCCGGTTGCTGACGTGGACCAGCAACCCGATCACGAACGGACCGATGCAGGGCGCCGCCACAACGCCCATGGTGAGTCCCATCATCAGCGCTCCCAGGTTCCCCTGGGAGCTTTGGGGGACAAGGCGATTGAAGCTGACCGGCAGGCGGAATTCATAGAGTCCGAACATGGAGAGCGCCATGGCCACCATGAGGCCCGCCAGGCCCAGCAGCACCAGGGGGTGCTGGAGCGCCGCCCCGAAGATCCCCTGGGTCAGGGAGGCCGCCACTCCCAACGCAGAGTAGGTGATCGCCATGCCCAGGACGTAGGTGGCAGCCATCAGAAAGGTGCGGCTCAGCCGTCCCTCGGTCTGGTTGCTGAAGAAACCGATGGTGATGGGAATGATGGGGTAGACGCAGGGGGTGGTGTTGAGAGCCAGTCCCGCCAGAAACACCAGCCCCAGGGTCACCAGTAGTCCCTGGCTGGCGATGGTTTCAGAGAGCGTGTCCTCTCGCCGGGCGCCGGCGAATTCCTGAAGCCCCCCCGGCGGAGCCGACTCCGAGCCCGAGGCGTTCGAGTTGGTCCGGGGTGCCTGAAACAGTTCCTGGTGGATCGGTTTGGGAGCGACTCCGGCTTCAAGGAGCTCGAGGGAGACGGTGAAGGGAAGGTTGACAGGGGCCAGGCACTGGTTGTGGCTGCAGGCCTGGACCGTCACCTTGCCGCGCACCGGAACCGGCCCGGCATTGTCCACTTGGACAACCTCGCCCGCGGCGGCAATGATGACCCGGCCCTCGTAGACGTCCAGTGGTTCCCCGGGGGCAAATTCAAAAGTCTGGGTAATGGGCTGGGGGTATTGGGGTTCGGCCATCCGGACGGCTTCGGAGGTCTCGAAAGTCAACCGGGTGGGGATCAGGTAGTCCAGGGAAGGGATGTGCGCGTTGATGTGATAGCCCGGCTGAATGTCCAGAACAATGGCAACCTTGAAGGGGTCTCCAACTCGCACGCCGTCCACGGAGGGAACGGCCTGGAGACTGACCACACGGCGGCTGCCCTGGGCCAAGAGGTGCGGCTGAGCCAGGGCCAGACAAAGGAAGAGCCCGCATATCCAGCCTGATCGAATGGTGAAGCGCTTCAGCAATTGGCCTTCTCCGCCTCCAGCGTTTCCAGCAGCCGGTCCACCTGGCGCCGGGTTTGTTCGAGGGTTCCCGAGTTGTCGATCACGACCGTAGCCAGCGGCAGCTTGGCCTCCAGGGGCCACTGCAGCCCGATGCGCTGCAGGGCCTGGGCCCGGGAGAGCCGATTTCTCTCCATCAGGCGCTCCACCTGCTGGTCGACGCCGCAACTGACCACAATCAAGTGCTTGAACTGTTTGTGGAAGCCGGACTCGATCATGAGCGAGGCGTCCACCACCGTCTTGTCATGCGGATGGGATCGTTCCAGCCGGTCGAGCTGCTCCAGAATGCTCCGGATGACTTCCGGATGCACCAGGGCGTTCAGTTCCTGCAGGCGGGCCGGGTCGTTGAACACCACCCGGCCCAGACCGTTTCGGTCGATTTCTCCGTCCGCATCCAGAATCCGGGTCCCGAAGGCGGCCACCACCGGATCGAAGCAGGGTTGCCCCTTCCGTATCAGCCCGTGGGCGACCCGGTCCGCGTCAATTACCCTGAATCCATGCTCGGCGAGCCAGTGGCAGACCGTTGACTTCCCAGTGGCGATGCCCCCCGTCAAGCCTACTCTAAGCATAGCTCA
>JAPOZE010000027.1 GCA_026706225.1 Acidobacteriota bacterium | reverse complement strand
TTTGCGACTTCATCGACATGGAGGACCGCAAGAACCGGCTCAAGGTGACCCAGACGCTGGAGGCCGCCTTGAAGAAGGACAAGTCACCCTCGAAGGTGCTGCAGTTCAATGACTTCGGGCTGGTAGCCATTACCCGCAAGCGGGTCAAGCAGTCCCTGCTGAAAGTGTTGTGCGAGCCCTGTTCCCAGTGCTCCGGGTCGGGAATGGTGAAATCTCCGCGGACCGTCTGTTACGAGATTCAAGGGGAAGCGCGGAAAATGGCCGGCGCCATCGAGGATCCGGAGATTACGGTCCGGGTGAACCCCGCCGTAGCCAAGGCCCTGAAGACCACCGAGGCCTCGGTGGTCGAAGAACTGGAGTCGAGCCTGAAGAAAGACGTGGTGATCAAGACCGATCCCCTCTTCCCCCAGGAACGCTTCGACATCTTTTAGTGGGGCGCTCCGGCAATCAAGGCCTCGTACCCTTCCCTGAAGGTCGGATAGCGAAAGGTGTAGCCGGAATCCAGCAGGCGGGCGTTGCGGCACCGCTTGGCGCCCCGGACGGGCTTGCCTGCCTCCGGAGGCACGCGGCGAGGCTCCGCAACCTTCAGCCGGCCGGCGATCCAGCGCAGGACCCCGCACTGCTCGGCCGGCTCATGGTCCACCAGCATATAGAGGGACCGCGGGCTGTCGACCTCCATCAAGTGGGCCAGCGCACCCGCGCAGTCATCCCGATGGACGTGGTTCAGATAGCGGGGCGGCCCTTGGAAACAGCAGGCCTCCCCTCGCCGGACGCTGTCGATCAGCCGTTGACGGCCCGGCCCATAGATCCCTCCGACCCGAACCACGGTGCCCGCGATCGGGCCACCCAGCAGCACCTGCTCGGCCTCTCTGAGCAACCGCCCCCGGAAGTGGCCGGCCTCGGCCGGAGAATCCTCGTCCACCCATTCCCCGCCGGACTGTCCGTAGACGGCCGTGCTGGAGGTGAAGAAGAGGCGGCGAACGGGAGGCTTCTGCTTTTGCAGGGCTCCGATCAGGTTGCCCAGCCCCTCGAGATAAGCCGACCGGTAGCCCGCCTCCGAGCGGCGATCGGCCCCGGCCGTGTAGAACACTACGTCGAAGGGCCCCGGCAGGTCCCCCAGCGTCTCCGGCCGGGTGAGATCGGCGCTGAACCGGCGCAGCACCGGCGGCAGCCCACCCGGACCCCGACGCAAGCCGCAAACCCAGTGACCCTCCCGAACCAGGCGCAGACCCAGTGCCTGCCCCACGTAGCCGCAACCGGCAATGAGAATGCGAGCCATGGAGTTTTGCTGCTCCCGGATGGGGGTGGATCGGGCGCGGCGCCGGCGAGGCCCACGGAAGGTCGAATCCGGTTTCGCCGCCGGGGCTGCATCCATCCCTCAACCGAACCCCTGCAGACCGGGGCGCCCAATCACACCGCCCGATACGAGAACAACCTGGCCGAGTTGGGGGCCAGCGGCACCGTGAGTCCGCCGTGCATCAGCTCGCTTCCCGACAGGACCCGGCTCTCTCCGGTGCCCTCGTCCCGCAGGCGATAGCGGCGGCTGGCATCCAGGGACTGCAGGAAAACGGATTGGCGAGGCCGGCGCCCCAGGTAACGGAAGACGAAAACCACCCCTTCCCGGGCGCCGTCGCAGAATTGGGCGGCGTCCCAATCGGCTTCACTGTTGGGTACCGACATCAACCGGTAGAAGTCCTTCACCAGCAGCGGGCGAATCTTCTTGTAGACCCCCACCCAGTGCTTGGCCCGCTGCAATACCTCCGGCGGCCAGGCGGCCAGTCCACCGTGCAGGAGCATCTGCCCGGTCATGCGGCTCAGAAAAGCCTGGTCCGGAAAGCCTGCGTCCAGACCGTTGTCCCGCCCCGCCCGGTCGGGTCCCACCGCCAGGCCCATGTAATTGGCAGGGATGAAGGCATTGGCCCCGAGCTGGATCATGCGGCAGGAGTGGGGATGCCCGCTCATGTCGTTGGCCCAGGCGCAGTGGTGGCGCCTCAGGCTGCCCAGGTCGATGGCGTTGCCGCCCCCGGCGTTCAGCTCCAGCATCAGGCGGGGGTGCCTGCGGGTCAGGGTCTCCCACACCCGGTAGAGCCCGCGGACGTGAGCGAAGCGGGTCTTGCCGTCGGAGTCCACCAGGTCCCAGTGAAAGGACTCCTCGCCCCGCATGGGATCGGTGTAAAAATCGGCCCGGATGTAGCGCAGGTCATAGCGCTCCACGAAGCCGCCGACGAGGTCGATCCAGTGGTCGCAGGCTTCGGGCGAGCTGAAGTTGTACTTGAGCGGGTGGAACCCCTCGGGAAGCCTGTAGAAGAACTCGGGATGCTCCCGGGCCAGCCTGGTCCAGGGAAAAGCCACGGCCTCGAAGTAGAGCCCCATCCCCATTCCCCTGGAGCGGACATAGTCGGCAAAGGGCTCCATCCCCCGGGGGAACTTCTCGGGATCCACCTCCCAGTTTCCCCGTCCCCGGGAGTGGCCTCCCTTGTACCAGTCGGCGTCCACGCAGAACATCTCCACCCCGGCCTCGGCTGCCGCATCCACCTGGCGGCGAAGCTCCTCTTCGGTGTAGGTCACGCTGATCCCGGGCCAGAGCGTGTAGGCCACCTGGGGCACCATGGGCTTCCCCCGGTAGTGGGGCGTCAGGCGCTGGTGAATGTAGCGGCGCAAGCCGTTGGTGCCCGACTCGAAGCCCTTCTCGAAGAAGCCCAGGTGGACCACCGGCAGGTCCAGGCTCTCCCCCGGGTCCAGAACCAGGTCCTTGATCAGGGGACCCACCTCGATTTTCACGTCGGACGGGGATCCGTCATAGGCGACGCGGGCCCGCCAGAAGGTGGACCACTCCATGCCGAAGAAGAGCCCCGGCTGGTCCGAATCGGGGCCCTGGCTGACCATGAACAGGGGAAGATCCTGGGAAGAGGACCCGGTCCAGCGTTCACCGAAGCCCCTCTGCTTGACGGGGACCGCTACCTCGCAGGAGCCGGTGGGGCACCCGGTCAGGTTCCGATGGCTGGCAAACTCCACCGGGCGATAATGAAAGGGTTCGATCCAGCGGGGACGAAAGGCATCCGAGGGAAATTCCCGGGCGTGGGGAAACCAGGAGGCGCTGCCGGCCCCGGAACAGGCCATGATCCGGGGGTCGCTCACCCCGCCCAGCCGCAGAAAGAGGGAATAGAGGCGGGTCAGGGGCCGGGAACGCCCGTCGGAGGTGTTGGTCAGCTTCACCCGGTATTCGGCCACTCGCAAGGGCCGGTCCAACCGCAGGCTTCCGGCAGCCTCGAGTCCGTCTTCGGAGCGGTAGCGAAACTTCCAGAGATCGCCGGTCTCCGGCTCGAGGGATTCGAGTTTCCAGTCCAGCATCTCTCCGTCCCGCTCCATGGCGAACCCGGGACCTGCTTTCACGGACACCCCCTGAGGCGCCAGCTTTGCGATGACCCCCACCAGGCTTGCCGGGTTCTCCGACTCCTGGCCGGAAGCCGCCGCGCCGGCCCCGACCCAGGCGGGCGCCGTTGCCACGACTGCGGTGCTGCTCAGGAATTGACGGCGGTTGATCCCTTTTGGCGGCGATTCCATGGTCGTTCCTCCCCCGTTCCCACTGGAGCCGGCATCATACCACGCCGGCCCGGTCGGCCCGGGGGTTGCTGCGGTGGGAGACCGGGCTCAGGTGTCGGGCCGGCTTCCCCCAAAAGGGCAATGATGCCACGAGATGACGACCCACCCGGGGGCGCGGGCCTCCCGCCCGCACAAAGCCCGCGCAACTATGCCGCTCTCCCCCAAAATAGCCACCTCATCTCCGCCAAAGGAACTCCATCTGGTAAACTGAAGGCCGCCCCGCAAACGGCCCGCAACTCGGGCCTGCCGAACCAAACCAACCGCCACGGGAGAACAGAGAGACGTGCTCAAACAAAATGATCGCAAGGACCGCATCGTCGAGACCGACTGGGCCGGGATGACCCTGGGGGAGCGCATCGAGCACCTGGAAGTGGAAGGCTACCTGGTCCTGCCCGACCTGCTGGACCCGGACCACGTCCGGCGGCTTCAGGCCGAGACCGGCAAGTTCGAGACGTTCCACGTCGACTACAGCGTCTATCAGAGGGGATGCCAGGACATCCAGTTCCGGGGCGGGGCCATCACCGAATTGATCGCCCATCCGCCGCTCATCGACTTCCTCAAGGCCCTGTGCGGCCCCGAGCT
>JAPOZE010000323.1 GCA_026706225.1 Acidobacteriota bacterium | reverse complement strand
AAGCCCGAACAGGCCACAAACCTTCCGTGACGCCCCCACCGGATCACCAGGGGTTTCCCGCACTTGTCGCAACTCTCCCCGGTTTGTTCCTCCTTGACCTTCATCCGGTCGCGAGCCTGGTCGAGATCGGTGGCGAACTTCCCGTAGAAATCCTGCAAGGCCTTGATCCAGGGGATCTTGCCCTGCTCGATTTCGTCCAGTTCCTTCTCCATTCGGGCCGTGTACCGGATATCGAACAGATCGGCAAAACTGGCCACCAGCAGATCGTTCACCACCAGGCCCAGATCGGTGGGCCGGAACCTGCCTTCCTTCCTGACCGTGTATTCGCGTTCTTGAATGGTGGTGAGAATGGCGGCGTAGGTGGAGGGGCGGCCGATACCCTTCTCCTCCAGCGCTTTCACCAGGGTGGCCTCGGTGAAGCGGGGCGGAGGCTGGGTGAAGTGCTGCTCGGGCAGGAGTTTGTTCAGGTGCAGGACCTCGCCCCGGGTCAGGGGCGGCAGTGAGGTGGCGGGCTCGTCCTCGCTCCTGTCGTCCCGGCCTTCTTCATAGACTTTCAGGAAGCCGTCGAACTTTAGGACGGAGCCGGAAGCCCTGAACAGATAGGGTCCGGCTGCAATCTCCACCACGGTCTGGTCCAGCAGCGCCGCCTGCATCTGGGATGCCACGAACCGCTGCCAGATCAGCTTGTAGAGTTTGAACTCGTCGTCGCCGAGAAATTGCCGGATCTCCTCGGGGCGACGAGCCGCCGAGGTGGGCCGGATGGCCTCGTGAGCATCCTGGGCGTCCTTGCGGCTGCGGTAATACCGGGCCTTGGCGGGCAGATACTGTTTTCCGTAGTTCCGATCGATGTAGGTTCGGACCTCGCCCAGGGCGTCGTTGGAGACCCGCAGCGAATCGGTACGCATGTAGGTGATCAGGCCGATGCTGCCTTCCTGCCCCAGCTTGATCCCTTCGTAGAGGCCTTGAGCCACCCGCATGGTCTTTTTCACGGGAAACCGCAGCTTGCGGGACGCCTCCTGCTGAAGCGTGCGGGTCATGGAGGGAGTAGCGGGATTCCTCGTCTTTTCCTTGGTGGTGACGGCTTCGACGGTGAATGAGGCTCCGTCCAGGGCCTGGACGATCTCTTGGGCCTGTTCTCCGTTGTTGACCTCAATCTTCTTGCGCTTGAATTTCTGAAGGCGAGCGTCGAAGGGGGGAGGCTGCGAAGCCGAAAGATTGGCGGTGATGGTCCAGTATTCTTTGGCCTCGAAGGCCTCGATTTCTCGTTCGCGCTCGACGACCAGCCTCAAGGCCGCAGTCTGGACCCGGCCGGCCGAGGTTCCGCGGCGGACCTTCTTCCACAGCAGCGGACTGATCTTGTATCCGACCAGGCGGTCGAGGATCCGCCGGGCCTGTTGGGCGTCCACCAGCCGGGAATCGATCTCGCCGGGACGATCGAAGGCCTGTCGGATGGCTTTTTGAGTGATCTCGTTGAAGAGAACCCGAAAGAACTTGCGATTGTTGTCGGACAAGGCTTCCGACAGGTGCCAGCCGATGGCTTCTCCTTCGCGGTCGGGATCGGTGGCGATGTAGATGGAATCGACTCCCCGGGCCGCCGACCTGAGGGCCTTGATCACCTTCTCCTTGCCTGGAATCAGTTCATAGGTCGGCCGGAATCGGTTGTCCAGGTCCACTCCCAGCCTTTTCTGGGGAAGATCCCGTACGTGTCCCATGGAGGCTTGCACGCTGAAGTCCTTGCCGAGGTAGCGGTTGATGGTCCGCGCCTTGGCGGGGGACTCGACAATGACCAGTGACTTGGGCACGAGCGTTACCGATTCCTGAGGGGCTTGTCTCTCCAAAGGCGCCTGCCGGCCGGGAACCCGCTCACAAGCGCTTCAGAAAGGCTTTCCCGGGGAGCTGGCGAATCCTGTCCTTCAACTCCAACTCCGACAGCGTGCACAAAAGTTCCGATGATGTCAACCGGGTCGATTCCAGCAGTTGATCGATGGGCACGGCCTGGTCGGCACTCAAGGATTCCAGCACTTTCCGCTCTTTTGCGGTCAGCGATTCCGACGGCGGCGGTCCGGTCGGGACCTGCAGCCGCTCCTGGACAAACGCGGGCAGCTCCTCCACGATGTCCCGCCAATCCTGCACCAGCTTGGCGCCCTGCTTGATCCACAGGTTGGGCCCGCAACTGGTCTTGGAGGTGATGTTTCCCGGAACAGCCACCACCTCCCGGCCCTGGTCCAGCGCCAGTCGGGCTGTGATGAGCGATCCGCTGGATTGGTTGGCCTCCACCAGGCAGGTCGCCAGCGAGATGCCGCTGATGATGCGATTCCGCATGGGGAAGTTCTGCGGCAGAGGAGGGGCGCCCAGAGGGAATTCGGAGAGGATGCAGCCGTTGGCCCCGATCTGCCGGGCCAGGGGCCGGTTTTCACGCGGGTAGATGACGTCGAGGCCGCTGCCCAGGACCGCCACTGTCTTTCCCTTGCCCCGCAAGGCCCCCCGGTGAGAGGCGGTGTCGATGCCTCGAGCCAGTCCGCTGGTGACCAGGAGCCCCCGTTCCGCCAGGTCGCTGGCAATCTTCTCGGCCGTATTGAGTCCGTAAGCGGTGGCCTTGCGGGAACCCACTATTGAAATCGAGGGCAGGGCAAGGCACGACAGGTCTCCCGAGGCGAACAGGACGATAGGCGGATCGAAAATTTCCTTGAGCAGGGCGGGGTAATCCCCGTCCCGGAAAGTCAGCACGGCGACCCCCCGCTGTCGGCACCTGTGGAGTTCCCTTTCGGCCCGCAGGCGAACCTCTTTGGACGACAGCGATCTGGCGACATCGTTTGGAAGGCCCAGGCGGTTGAGAGTGCCCGGGCTTGCCCGGACCACCGCCCGGGGCGATCCCAGCGCAGCCATCAGCCGGTGGGCGCCCCGGCACCCCAGCCCCTCTACGGAGGTCAGCATCAGGCAGGAGAGAGTGTCTTCGTCCATCCGGGTAGCCCTTGGGGATTCGATGGCAGTCTCGACCTGAGAGACCGTGACCTGCCTCACGGGCGCAGCTTGCCGCCGCCGGGAAAAAACAACGGTTTTTCAAGGGAGATTTTCCGTCGTGGAGGGAGTCGGACGGACCAAAGTATATCAGAGAACACGGCCTCGGCGGGAGATTGTGAAGCGGTGGCGATCATGCTAGTCTACGGGGCTGCGGAAGTCGGTGGTGGATTGCCGCCGGTTGACGGATCAAGGTGCTGCCAATGAAGTCCCACACGCGGGATAGGGGTGGAGCTACTGCTGTTCTGGATACCATCGGCAACACTCCCCTGATTCCTCTCAAGCGGGTCTGGGGAGGGGCACCCGAGGTGGCCGTCCATGCCAAGGCGGAGTGGGTCAATCCCGGGGGCTCGATCAAGGACCGTCCCGCGCTGGAGATGATCGAACAGGGGGAGCGCTCCGGCAAGCTCGAGCCGGGCAGGATCCTGCTGGACGCCACCTCGGGAAACACCGGGATCGCCTATGCCATGATCGGGGCGGTGAGGGGGATTCCGGTGCGCTTGGCCATGCCGGAGAACGTGACCCCGGAGCGACTCAAGATCCTGCGGGCCTACGGCGCGGAACTGGTGCTGACCAGCGGCAGGGAGGGGTCGGACGGAGCCATTCGGGCAGCCAAGAGACTCTACTCGGAAAACCCGGACCGGTACTTCTATCCGGACCAGTATGGCAACCCGGCCAATTGGCAGGCTCACTACCACGGCACGGCAGTGGAAATCTACCGGCAGACCGCCGGGCAGGTGACCCATTTCGTGGCCGGGCTCGGTACCAGCGGCACCTTCGTGGGAACCACCCGCAGGCTGAAGGAGTTCAATCCGGCAATCGAATGCATCGCCATGCAGCCGGACTCGCCACTGCACGGTCTGGAAGGGATGAAGCACATGCCTTCCTCCATCGTCCCTCCCATCTACGATGCCGGGTTGGCCGACAGGCACATGGAGGTGTCGACCGAAGACGCTCAGGAGATGGTTCGCCGGCTGGCCCGGGAAGAGGGACTTCTGGTGGGTATCTCCGCGGGAGCCAACGTGGTGGCGGCTGTCGAGATCGCCAAAACCCTGGACGCCGGGGTGGTGGTGACGGTGCTGTGCGACGGCGGCATGAAATACCTGAACGAGCGGTTCTGGGGAGGCGGCAAGGGTGGCCATTAAACTGCAACGGGAGCATCCCGGGGCCA
>JAPOZE010000156.1 GCA_026706225.1 Acidobacteriota bacterium | reverse complement strand
CCGACTGCCCGCTTTCCCGGCCGGCAGCCGAGAAACAGAGTCCCCGAGGAACCCCTTAATTCGCCGGAGGAGATGGCCGGACCCGGATTACTTATCCCGCTCAAGACGGCCTCCTTCCTTGAGCCGGTATCTCCGATTGCCGGAGACGTCGGTAAATCTTTGCGCGCTGCCGTTCGGCCAGCGCACCTCCAATGTCTTGATCCTCTTGGCTTTGCCCAGGCCGAAGTGCACTCTGAGGTCATGAGTTGATTGGTAGCTGGACCCTCCCCGGACCTCCCGGATCTGGACCCCCGTCTCGGTCAGGGCCGTCACCCGGGCCCCCACGGCGCCGCGATTGCTTTGGGCGCCTTCCAGGCGCAGGCTCAGCCAGCGTTGCCTGCTGCCGCCGTCGTTCCGCAGCAGCCAGGGGTTCCCGTCCAGATTGCTGACGGCGACGTCGATATCTCCATCGTTGTCATAGTCGGCAAAGGCCGCTCCACGGCTGGACCAGAGCTTGACCCGGTCCAGCCCGGCCGTGACCTCGCGGAACCTTCCGTTGCCCAGATTCCGAAAAAGCTGGCTGCGCTGATAAAAGCTCTGGCCCATCTCGTAGCGGTCCACTTGGGGGAACAGGTGCCCGTTGGCGATGAACAGATCCTCCCAGCCGTCGTTGTCGAAATCCACGAAGCCGGTCCCCCAGGCCAGGTAGGACCAACTGGGGAAGGCCACTTCGGCCAGGTGGCTGACATCCCTGAAATTCCCACCCCCCAGGTTGCGATAGAGGGTGTTGTAATCGTCCGCAAAGTGGGTGATGAAGATGTCCAGCAGCCCGTCGTGGTCGTAGTCGCCGAAATCGACGCCCATGCTGCCCTGGGCGATGCCGTCGTCGGAATAGCCGGCTCCCGAAAGCAGGCCGACCTCGGCAAAGGTCCCGTCCCCCTGGTTCTGAAACATGAAGTTGGCCATCTGATCGTTGGCCACGTAGAGGTCCAGGTCCCTGTCGTTGTCGTAGTCGGTCCACACCACCCCGAGTCCGTAGGAGGGCTTGACCTCCCCTACCCCGGCCTTTCGGGTCACATCCTCGAAGACACCCTGGCCGTTGTTGCGGTAGAGGATGTCGCCGTCGCAGGGCAGGCCCAGGGGACCGCACTGCACGGTGATGCCCCGGTAATGGCAGTTCATGGGAGGTGGATTCTTGTGGTCGAAGGTGACGGTGTTGGCCACGTAGAGGTCCAGGTGGCCGTCCGCGTCATAGTCCCCGAAGGCGGCGCTGACCGCCCAGCGACCGTCTCCCACTCCGGCTCGATCGGTCACGTCGGTGAAGGTGCCGTCGCCGTTGTTGCGGTAGAGGGTGTTGGGTCCATAGTTGCATATGAAGAGGTCCGGCCAGCCGTCGTTGTCGTAGTCCGACGCCGCCACGCCCATGCCCCACCGGTTGCCGCCGACGCCGGCCTTCCGGGTGACGTCGGTAAAGGTGCCGTCCCCATTGTTGCGGTAGAGAGCGTTGGAGACGCTCCGCTTGCCCTGCAGCAGCTCCTCCCAGTGGCCGCCGTTCACCAGGTAGAGGTCCTGCCAGCCGTCCCGGTCGTAGTCGATCCAGGCTACGCCTCCGCTCATTCCCTCCAGAATGTAGGTCTTCTCGGCGCTGCCGCTGACGTGCTGAAAGTCCAGGCCGGCCTGCTCGGCCACATCGACGAAGGTCATGGAGATCGGCTTCCCGTTGGCCGGAGGACCGCCGGCTCCGTGGCGGGGAACGGTTGCCGCCAGAAGCAAGAGCAACGAGATCAGGATGGTGAGATTCGGTTTGTGCTTCATGACTCTTCCCGCGATAGACAAGCGTGAGTTCAACGCTGCTCCGGGCCTTCCGCCCCCAATGCCGGTCACGAAACGGAGCCCTTGCCATGGCGGCTTCGGTTGCCAGGTTATCTTACACTGAAACCACAGGCACCCGGACGCCATTTGCCCCTTTAGAGCTCACCCTGGTGGGGCTTTTCCCACTCGCCGCTGAACCCGGACACCCCCTGAACCCGGCACAGCCCCTTGGCCAGGTCGAAGTCCGCCTTGACCCCGTTGGCGTAGGCGACCTGCTGCAGAGTCCTCTCGGCGTCGAGGAACCGGTGGGAAACCATCTCCGACCAGGCCACCGCCCGATAGAAATTGCGCCAGCGCTTCAGCCACTCCAGCCGGGCCTCCATCCTGGGGTCGTCCCAATCGGCAACCGGGACCTCGGTGAAAGCCGTCCCCGGATGGAGATCGCTGTAGGGCAGCATCCAGTTGTAGGCCGGGGCCGCCCCGAACAGCAGTTCATACAACCGAGGCTGCTTGTCCCGGGGCCAGTCGTAGCGGCCGTAGCCGCCGCCCGAAAAACATCCGGCGAAACATTCGTGGAAGACCAGTTGAAACAAGGGAACGGGTTCTCCCACCCCCAGAATCTCCGACGACCAGCCCGATCGGAAAAAGAAGAAGTCGCACTCCGCCATGGCCCAGAACCTGGGCAGCTCCGCGCCCGCGATGATTCCGCGGCGGCGAGCTTCCCGAAAACTCTCCAGCATCCTTTGGATGGCCAACCGCCGCGGCAGCCGATGGCTGCTGGAGTGGTCCTCGGGCACCCCGGCATGGGCGGCATAGCCGTCGAAATAGAGCGCATCCAGTTGAAAGCCCTTGGCCAGCAGGCTCTCCAAGGCCTGCCGAGTCAGCTCGGGCGCGAAGTAGGGACTGATCTGAGGCCAGCGGCGCGGCTGTCCCGCCTCGTCCAGGGCGCGCCTGGCGGGATCGTAGGAGGGTGCACCGGGAGCATATTGGGTGGGATTGATCATCACCTTCACCAGGGCGCCCTCCACTCGGGCGGCTCTGGAGAGGCGCACCAGGCGTTCCCATCCCCCCGGAATCGGATTCCTCTCCAGCATGAAGGCCTGCCAGGAAGCGGTGGCGTTCCAGATTTCTCCCCGGCCGGAGTCGTATTCCTCGGTTCCCCACTTGGGGAAGAAGAAGTTGACCGGCAGATCCCGGCGCCGGAACTCCCTGAGGTCGCGCAGGGATTTCCGGTCGGCCTGGGCCTGCCACAGGATCCGATATTCGATCCCGTCGATATACCGGCGCAGCGCCGGGACCTCCTCCGCCTTTTCCTTCAGAGTTCGCAGCAGTCCCCTGGCCTTGGCGTAAGCGCGGTAGCTCTTGGCGATGCCGACATGGTCCATTCCCCGGGCAAACCGCATCAGAGACCTGCGCGGGTAGGAGAGCCGCCCCAGCGAGGGCAGCCAGTTGAAATCCAGAGTGGACCGTTCTCCCGGAAGATGCTCCACCGCAACGCTGCAATCCCACCAGGTCTCCACGATCTGGTAGAGGCAGTCCCGGTCATGGTTGACCATGCCGAAGACCGGCAGGGTGTAGCGGTACCCGATAATGTTTTGGCTTCTGCGGGTGTTTCCTCCCAGTGAGCCCGGCCGGGCGAAGTAGTCGTCCAGGGGTCCCAGCTTCCTGGCGCTGTCGGCGGGAATCAGATAGCCCGATCCGTGGGGGACCACCAGGTAACCTCCGGCCGCCGTGGGCTTCTCCAGGCAATAGAGGTGGTCCACCTGCTTCAGGCTGTCCCCGCCTCCTTCCTGGCGGACCTCGATAAGCAGCTCGTCGCTATCGGGATCGAGCGCCAGCACCAGGACCAGGACCAGGTCCGAGCGGGGAAAACGGCTCAGCCGAATCAGAAAGCCCCGGTGGGCGCCGTCGCTGAAGGCTTCCTCCTGCCGGCGGCCGGCCGTTTCCAAGGCGGCCCGTCTCTCTTCGCCGGAACCGGAAGAAACCCATACCGCTTCCGGTATTTTCCGGGTGGAGGTGGTCCAGACCGGCCGCCCGTCGCGATCCGAGACTATCAGGCCCAGGTCGCGCCGGAGCCTGACCGATATCTGGCGTCCCGCCAGATCCAACCCGGGATCGACCTGAGGCCCGGCCCGCAGGCGGCCGATCCGCCCCAAGCCCGCCAGGGCGCCGGCCTGCAGGAAACCTCTGCGGCTGATCCCCGCAAGGCGGGATGACCCCGCCGGACGACCTCTGCCCTTCTTTTGACTACCGGTCATGAGCTTGTCCTCCTGCCGCGGCTGCATACCCTTGGTTCCGTATAGCGCCGCCGGTGCTGCGCCCAGCCAATTATAGAGGGTAAGGCACTAGTGTCTCGTTAAAAGTCCAATAGAATCAAGTACTTACGTGAGGCCCAGTT
>JAPOZE010000215.1 GCA_026706225.1 Acidobacteriota bacterium | reverse complement strand
GCCAGGCCTACCTGCTGGGCCGGTGGATTCTCAAGCTCTGGTTCCTGGCAAGCCAGACCCGCCTCTTTGTTTCCTCGCAGCCCCCGGCTCTTCCGGCCGAGGAGTGGGAGGAAGCCCCAATGGAGAACAATCCAACCGCAGCCTACTGAGCCCCTCCGGCGCGGTGGAGATTTCGGCGGCATCCGTGTAACATAACGGCACCGGGTACCAAGCAAAACCAGCCAGACCGGCAAGGCTCGAGGATTTGGAGGTGTTCGATGGGAATCATGGTCAGTGAGGTCTACGAGGCGCTCATCGACGCCGGCGCCTCTGAAGCCAAGGCCAAGGCTGCCGCCGAAGCGATTCCAGTCAGTGAGCAGTTGGCAACCAAACAAGACCTCGCCGAAGTCAAGGCAAGCCTGGAAGTTTCCATCGCAGGGATTGAAGCCAAGGTATGGAGGGCCGGCGTCGCGATTGCCGCCATAGCAGTCCTGCTCAACAAGTTCCTCGACTGGGTGATCCAGTAGGCGGGCACTCGAACGTCACACCCGCTCGGCCACCATCCACTGCATCCCCCGGCGGGGCGCCTTCCAGCGAAAGGGAAGCCTGCCGGGCTCGGTGAGATAGCACTCGATCTCGCCTGAAGTCGACGGGCGCATGACGCAGAGATGGAGGCCGTCCTTCCAGGTGAAGGGCCAGCGGGGTGGTCCGGCCAGCACCAGATCGCAGTTGGAGAGCACCTGTCCATCCTGGATCACCGGTTGCATGGTGCTCACGAAGGAGATGTGCTCGGGACCCTGGAGATCATCGCTTCCCAATCCGAAGAGTTGCCGGATGCCCACCTGCAGCGTCCGTCCCCGCCTGACCAGCTCCTTCAGCTCTTCCAGGTCGCCCGACAGGGGCTGTCCCGCGGCGTCGTGCTCGTAGACCGGCCGCCAGCGGTCGCAATAAAACCAGCGGTAGACTCCATAGGGATAGTCGGCGCTCTCGTCGAGAGTGCGATGGTCGAGCATCCACTTGAGGAGGGAGAAACGACCCGAGAGGTCGTACTTGAACAGGCAGAAGTAGGGCTGCTCGGCGACCTCGCCGCGATGCGTCAGGGAGTGGTGATGGGTCATGAGGCCGGCAAAGGCATCGCCGCTGCCGGCATAGGTCTGTTGAAAGTAGAGGGTTTCTTCGTAGTGCTCGGTAGTGAGGTAGAGCCGAAGGTCGGAGCCCCGCCGGACCGCGGCCGCCAGTTCTCCCGGGGAGCCTGATACGACCTGGCGATCGGCATTCTGCTCCAGGCCCAGCACCCAATCACCATCCATGGCAAATGCCTCTGCAGGTCAAAATCGCAGCCTCTCTCCCCCACGCTCCCGTGGTTCGCGGAAAGAAGCATGCCGTGAGTCATAGTCAACATCAACAGTTGAATCAATTCTCACACGCGAGTCAAATTCAGGCACCCATGCCGCCAGTCTGCGAGGGATACGCGCAGAGACGGTACGGGCGGAGCTTGCGCTCTTGGGCAGAGAGGCAGGCCCGGACGACTTGACGACATCTACACAAACGGTATACATTGGGACTCTGTTCACACCCCCATCGATTCGAGCTTGGGAGGAGGGTCAAATGGCGCAAGTTAACTTCCGAATGAAAGACGAGCGTCTTGCGCTCATTGATCGAGCGGCAGCGATTCGGGGCGTAACACGCACCGAGTTCGTGCTGCGGTCGAGCGAAGCGGCGGCGATTGAGACGTTGAATGAGCGTCCCGTCATCGCGCTCGACGACGAGGCCTACGATGCCTTCGTTGCCGCGCTCGATGCACCGGTAAAACCCAACGACCGCTTGAAAAAACAATTTGCGCGCCAGCCGCTGTGGGAACGATAACCCCTCCGGAGCCGATCGACGGACGTCATGACGTTTCGCGTTTCAACTCCGGAATCTACAGCCTCAACAGGTGGCTGCAACGCAAGGCCCGGTTGAACGAAGCGAAAGGAGGCGCACGGACTTACGTCGTCTGTGACGGCAACCGCGTGATCGCATTCTGCAGTCTCGCCGCTAGTTCGGTAGAACGTCGACGGGTATCGTCTCGCATCGGTAGAAGCATGCCGGAACCAATTCCGGTGATCCTGCTGGGACAACTGGCGGTGGATACGGACTACCAGGGGCGGGGCTTGGGGTCCGACCTGTTGATCGATGCAGCGAAGAGAGTGTTGACGGCAGCCGTCGTGGTTGGAGCGCGAGCCATTGTCGTCCAGGCGCTCGATGAAGATGCGAAGGTGTTCTACGGGCAGTTTGGCTTCTTGCCCTTCTCGGATCGAGAACCACTCATGCTGATCCTCCGGATCGCTGAACTGAGGGCTGCGTTGCGGGGATTGTGAGCGCGTTCACCACTCCCGGTGGTAGCCGGCCGTCCATCCGCCGTCGACCACCAGCACGGTTCCGTTCACGTAGCTGGCTTCAGGGGCCACCAGGAAGAGGACGGCATGGGCGATCTCTTCGACCCGGGCCGGCCGGCCCAGGGGAATGTGGGAGATGAGACTGGCGGCGTTTTCCGAGTAGGCCCCGTCGGGACCGTAAAAGAGAGCCCTGGTTCCTTGCGTCAGAGTGGATCCGGGCGCCACCGCATTCACCAGGATGCCCTGCGGTCCCAGCTCCAGGGCCATGGAGCGGGTCAGGTTGATCACGCCCGCCTTGGCGGCCACGAAGGCGCTTTGCAGCCGGAGCGGAACCAGGCCCGCCGCCGAGCTGATGTTGACTATCCTTCCCCCGGAGTGCCTGAGAATCGCCGGAATGGCGGCCTGGCTGGCCACGAAGACACCGTTCAGGTCGATATTCACGATCCGTTCCCAGTCCCGGCTGGAAAATCGGTGGATGGGAACCCGGTCGCTCAGGGTGTTGATGCCGGCGTTGTTGACCAGGATCTGCAAACCGCCCAGCCGGTCTTCGATTTCTGCGACTGCCCGGTCCATCTGCCTACGATCCGAAACGTCCCCTTCCAGGGCCAGGCAGGTCCCACCCGATCGGCTCAGTTCACGGGCGGTGCGTTCATTGGTTTCCCGGTCAATGTCGACGCTGGCCACCCTGGCGCCGTTGTTCACCAACGACTCCGCAATGGCCCGGCCGATGCCCTGGGCCCCGCCGGTGACCAGGGCGACTTGACCGTTCAGATCGACTTTCATCGCTACCGTCTCGCGTTCGGGTTCCAGCGGCGCTATCCTTCCTGTCTTGCCTTGGCGTGATCCCGAACCATGCCGCAAACCAGGTCGGCTCTCTCAACCATCAGGCCGAAGTCCACTCCGAACTGCAGCCAGTGGACCCCTTTCTCCATCCACCGGATGGCCTGCTCCGGGTCCGAGCCGATGGCAATCCCCACGTAGACGGAGCTGCGGCGAACCCTTTCGATGATGGATTCGATCACTTCCACCACCTCCGGGTGGCCGGGATTGGCCATATGCCCCAACGACCCCGAAAGGTCATTGGGGCCGATCACCACGCTGGTCAGACCGGGGACGGCCACGATTTCGTCCAGGTTTTCGACCGCCTCGGCCGTCTCGATCTGAACCACCGTCAACACCGATTGGTTGGCTCTCCGGCAATAGTCGGATCCGCCGGTCCGGGTGTAGTTGGTGGGACGGCGGGGACCGTAGCCCCGAATCCCTTCCGGCGGGTAGCGGCAGGCCGCCACCGCATTGCGTACGTCCTCGGCGGTTCGAATCATGGGAAAGATGATCCCGTCGGCCCCCAGGTCCAGAACCGGCTTGACCAGCACCGGGTCGTTCCAGGGGACCCGCACCAGCGCAGTGGCTCCGGTGACCCGGGTGGCCACGATGTGTCCCTCCACCCTCTCCAGGGTCATGCCGTTGTGCTCGGTGTCGATCCAGGCGAAATCGTAAACCTGGCAGAGGGCTTCGGTGATGGCCCCGTCGTTGAAGCTGATCCCCGCTCCCAGGCAGAACTGACCCTGCTGCAGCTTCCGCTTCAGCTTGTTGGCATTTTCCATGGCTTGGCATTCTCCTCTTGATTTCGGGTGGAACAGGCTCGGAGGGCGGTGGCGCCCGGTGTCGGCATGGATCCCCCATTGCGGGTGGACGGCGAGAGCAACCTTTGGAGCGACGCGAGGAAGCATCCGGAAGAGCGCTGTGAACCTAGCACGCTTGCCGGGGGGAGTCAACCGCGGCGGTCATGGGGCATCATCCGTGTCCAATTTGGGGTTGAGGGAGCCCAGCGAGAACGCTAGGCTTAAGGATCAAGGTAAGGGGCTTGTTCAGCTTAACGGGGCCGGGTTGCGACTCTG
>JAPOZE010000212.1 GCA_026706225.1 Acidobacteriota bacterium | reverse complement strand
AAGCCCACCCGGGAGCGCGGGCGTCCCGCCCGCACAAGTCTTCCCGCAGCCTCGGTCATTTCCTCCCCCTGGCTTGACGGGCAACGGCGCCGGAACTCTACTTCGACCGAGCCCACGCCGTACCCGCCGGCAGGGTGGCCGGGTGCCCCATCGCAGGGAAACTGAGCGGCCCGCAACGGGAGTGCATGCGGGCGGGACGCCCGCGCTCCCGGGTGGGGCCTCCTCCCATCGCTCTTGCTCCTCGAGGGGGCCCGCACCGGCTTACCGGGCCGCAGCCCTGCCGATCAGGCAAATAGGATCGAATCTGTGACCGTGAATCGACAAGTCACCTGGGGTTTGGCGGGATGCGGCGACATTGCCGAAAAGCGGGTGGTGAAGGCCATTCAGGAATCGGCACGGGGCAGGCTGGCGGGCTGCACTCGCCGCGACCCTCAACGCCTGGCCGAGTTTCGGTCCCGGCATTCCATCCCCAAGGGCTATGCCGACTACCGGGAGATGCTCGGCGACCCCGGGCTGTCGGCCGTTTACCTGGCGACGCCCGTTTGGCTGCATGGTTCCCAGACCATCGAGGCCGCCGAAAACGGCAAGCACGTGCTGTGTGAGAAGCCCATGGCCATGAACCCGCCGGAGTGCCGCCGCATGATCGATGCCTGCCGCGGCAACGGGGTCAAGCTGGGTGTCGCCTATTACCGGCGCTTCTATCCGGTGGTGCTGAAGATGAAGCAACTTCTGGGTCAAGGGGCCATCGGCCGGCCCATTCTGGTGCGGTCCACCCTGGTGGAGCATGCCCGGTTGAATGAGGGAGGCCACCCGGGCTGGCGCTTTGTCCGCAACCGGGGGGGCGGCGGCCTGCTGATGGATATGGCCAGCCACCGGCTGGACGTGCTGGCCATGCTCTTCGGACCTCCGGAGTCGGTGTCGGCCTTCACCGATACCCGCGTCTGTCCCATCGAAGTCGAGGACACCGGAAGCCTGCTCATCCGTTTTGCCGGGGGGATTCACGCCATGGTCTTCGCCAGCCACTGCGTGGAGACTCCGCGGGACGATTTCGAGATTCTGGGAACCGAGGGGTGTCTGAGGTCGGCGCCTCTCAACGGAGATCGCCTGGAGTTGACCGGAGCCGGCGGCAAGACGTTTTCGGTTCCCAAGGCGGAGAATGTCCACCAGCCCCTGATCGAGGATTTCAACGGCGCCATCCTGGAGGATCGCGCTGCGGCCGTTCCGGGGGAAGAAGGGATGAAGGCTTCCCGGTTGCTGGAGGCGGCCTACCGGTCCGCCCGATCGGGCGAGGTCGTTCGTCTGGATCACTTGACGGATGGCGGCGAGAGTTGAGAGCCGTCCTGAGCCAAGGAGACTCACGGCATGACGGAAATCGGGTTTGGAATCATCGGGTGCGGAGGGATCTCCGATGTGCATGCCCGGGCCATTCAATCCATTCCCGGAGCCAGGCTGATCGGCTTCCACAACCGGACCCGGCCTCGGGCCGAGCGTCAGGCCGGGCGCTACGGTGTCAGTTGGGACCTGGACCTGGATCGTTTTCTCGAGCGCCCCGGCATGGATGCCGTCAGTGTCTGCACTCCCAGCGGGACTCACGGTGAGCTGGGAATGGTTGCGGCCCGGGCGGGCAAGCACGTGATGGTGGAGAAGCCCATCGAGGTGAGCCTGGAAAAAGGCAGGCTTCTGACGGCTGCCTGCCGGGAGGCCGGCGTCCGGCTGGGAGTCATTTTTCAATCTCGATTTCTGCCGGCGGTTCAAAGAATTCGGGCTGCAGTCCGGGACGGGGCTCTGGGAAAGGTGCTGCTGGCGGAGGCGGCGGTGAAGTGGTTTCGCAAGCCCGACTACTTCCGGTCCGGACCCTGGCGGGCCACCTGGGCCCTGGACGGAGGAGGAGCGCTGATCAACCAGTCCATTCACACCATCGACCTGCTGCAACACCTGGTGGGACGGCCCCGGTCGGTGTTCGGATTTGCCGGGAATCTCCTGCATGCCTCCATCGAGGCCGAGGACACCGCGGTGGCTGTTATAGAATTTCAGGGCGGCGCTCTGGGCGTGCTGCAGGGGGCCACCTCCCTGCGGCCGGGGTTCCCGCGGCGCCTGGAGATCCTTGGCGAGAAGGGCAGCCTGCTCCTGGAGGGGGATGAGATCGCACGCTGGGACGTGCCCGGGGTAACCGCCGGGAACCAGGGCCGAACGGTAGCCGGGTCGGGGAGCTCCGATCCGTTCTCGGCTTCCATGGAGTCGGAGGTGGTCAACCACCGGCGGCAGTTCCGGGATTTCATGACTGCCATTCGGGAGGACCGGCCTCCGCTGGTGGATGGAGAAGAGGGTCTCAAGGCCCTGGAGATTGTTCTGGCGGTCTATCGCTCGGCCAGAGAGAGAAGGCCGGTGGAGTTGCCGCCGGTTTGATGCGAGGGAATTCAACAGGAGAGTGACATGGCACAAACGATCGGATTTGTCGGTCTGGGCATCATGGGGAAACCCATGGCCAGAAACCTCATCGAGGCCGGGTATCCGCTGGTGGTCTACAACCGGACCGCTTCAAAGGCCGCGGAGCTGGTGGAACTGGGGGCCCGCCAGGTCGAGTCTCCCAGGGAGGTGGGGGCCGGCGCCGGGGTGGTCATCACCATGGTGTCCGATTCCCCCGAGGTGGAGTCGGTCGTCTTGGGCGACAACGGGGTGATCGAGGGTATTGCCGAGCACAGCGTGGTGGTGGACATGAGCTCCATTTCTCCCATCACCACCCAGCGGATCGCCGCCGAATTGAAGGGCCGGGGCGTCGCCATGCTGGACGCTCCCGTCAGCGGCGGCGAGATCGGCGCCATTCAGGGCACCCTCTCCATCATGGTCGGGGGCGAGGAATCGGTGTTCTTGCGGGTCAAGCCCATTCTGGAGTGCATGGGCAAGAGCGTGGTGCGTGTGGGAGAAGTGGGGGCCGGAGGATTCGCCAAGCTCTCCAACCAGGTGATCGTGGCCGGTGTGCTCCAGGCTGTCTCGGAAGCCATGGTCCTGGCCAAGAAGGCCGGCGTGGACATCCAGCTTGTGTATGAGGCCATTCGCGGCGGCATGGCCGGCGGCCGCACCCTGGACATGAAGATCCCGGCCTTTGTGGAGGGCAAGTTCGAACCCGGTTTCAAGATGGACCTGCATATCAAGGATATCAGGAATGCCCTGCTGGCGGGCAAGGCCCTGGGAGTGGCGCTGCCGTCCACCGGCCTGGTGCATGAGATGTTCTCCTCCTGCAGCGCCCAGGGCAAGGGACAGAAGGATCACTCGGTCATTTTCGCGCTGATGGAGCAACTCGCCGGATTGAGTTAATCCTTGACGAAAATGAAGACGTGCTGCCAGGGAAGAAAATCGAGCCGGGTTTGAAGTCGGAAACCCATGGGCAGGATTTCCAGCAGGACCTGCTTGGCGGTCATCTTGTGTTCGGGCCGGATGGGCACGGTCGGATCCTCGCCGCGGTATTCCACCAGAACCATGCGGCCGTCGTCCTTGAGGGACCGGCGGATCTTGGCAACCATCGCCTCCGGATGCCGGAACTCGTGGTAGACATCCACCATGAGCGCCAGGTCCACCTTTCGAGCGGGCAGATTCGGGTCCACCGGCGTTCCCAGGATGGACCGGACATTCCTGATTTCCCGCTTCTTCATCTCCGCCCCGAGACGTTCCAGCATCTCAGGCTGGATTTCCACTGCCAGAACCCGACCCTCGGCACCCACGCGCCTGGCGATTCTCCAACTGAAGTAGCCGATTCCGGCCCCCACGTCCGCCACCGTCATCCCGGGTTCGATCCGGAGGGCATCCAGCAAGCGGTCGGGCATCTCCGTCTTCTCCCGCTCGGGACGATTGAGCCAGTCGGCCCCGGCAGCGCTCATCACGGGAGCGATGACGCGCCCCTTGTAGCGAGGCGGACCTTGGGCCCTCCCATCCGGATCGGAGCCGAAGAGTGCCGAGGCGAGCGTCAGCTTCAGAACCAGGGAAAAGAGCAGGGCAACGAGGGCGTGTTTCGGATGGACGCCGGTGGCGGGAATGCCGAAAGGAGGGACGGAGCGTAAGCGCAATCTCACCGGTATTTCTTCCCGCGCCTGGCCCTGCGCTGTTCGTACTCGGCGCGCATGGCCGCGAATTCCCGGGCTTGCTCCGGATTCAACTCTTGGCGAATCCGCTCCGACATCTGTTGGCGAATGGTTTCGAACTGAGGCTTGACGCTCTTGTGCAGCCCGCGG
>JAPOZE010000219.1 GCA_026706225.1 Acidobacteriota bacterium | reverse complement strand
GGCTTGCCCCGGTCAACCGATCCCTTGGGCCAGGTAACGCGCCCAGTCGTTCATAAGGACACGCCGGCGCTCGAACAGGTCCGAGCGGGCATAGGCCGCCTCGACCCGGTTCCGGACCACATGCGCCAGGGCCGCCTCGATCACCTCCCGGGGATGATCGGTCTCTTCAGCCGCCCAGTCCCGGAAGCTGGATCTGAACCCGTGCGGCACCGCCGCTATCCCCTGCTCGCGGACCAGCCAACGCAGCTCCTTGTCATTGAGTGGCTTCCCGCCCCTGCGGGAGAACACCAAAGGACCGGATCCCTCACCCAGGGTCCGTGCCGCTTCGAGAATCTCCAGAGCACGTCCACACAGCGGCACCCGGTGCTTCCGGTTGGCCTTCATCCGCCTGGCCGGGACGGTCCATACACCAGCGTCCCGATTGATCTCCGCCCACTCGGCCCACCGCACCTCGCTCCACCTGGCCGCCGTCAGGACCAGTAACTCAAAGGCCAGCTTGGCCACCTCCGGCACCGCCGCTGCCCGCACCGTCCGGATGGCCGCAGCCACCTCCCCATGGGGCAAGGCCCGCATGTGTTCGGTAACGTCATGTTGGGGACCCAGGACCGGGCCGATCCGGTCGCAGGGGTTGTCAAGGCGGTACTCCATGGCTACGGCCCATTCCAGGACCACACGCAGCCGCTGGCGCACCCGCCGGGCGCTGGAGGCCTTCCGGTGCCAGATAGGGGTGAGGATCTCAAGCAGATCGGCGCTGGTGACCTCGGAGACCGGCATCTTGCCGATGCGGGGGAAGGCGTACCGCCTCAGGCTGGCCATCCACTCGCGGTGGTGACGTCGGCCGCGCCAGCCGCCCCGCTTCTGTTCCAGCACACGCGAGGCGGCTTCAGCGAAGGTGGGTATTCCCTCAGCACGTCGCTTCTCGGCAAGGGGGTCTCCGCCCTCACGGGCCAGCTTGCGGTTGCCCCGTGCTTTCTCCCTGGCCTCGGCCAGGGGGACGAGGGCGACGCTGCCAAGACCGAGCTCACGGCGACGGCCACGGACGACGAGACGCTGAATCCAGCTGCGGGTACCGCTGGGCTGGACGAAGAGGTACAATCCGTTTCCATCGGCGTGCCTTCCGGGCGGAGCGGAGCGCAGGAAGGCGGCCGAAAGGGCGTTGCTGGGGTGACGGCCGGTGGGTTTGGTTTTGGGTCGGACCGGTACGGGGTTGGTTACAGTATCCATCCCCCCATTATATGGGGGATGGCAGTGGATTGCAAGGGATGTTGGTAATAAGTCAAGCCACAGCAGAACCTAGATAAGATGCTGATAAATAATACAGTTATAGACTGCACTGGACGAAGATAAACATCACTGGATTTTATATGACCGCGTAGGCGGCGTCAGCGCTTGGCCGTGGGCGCCAGCCCATTGGGAGGCGGGCGTGTGAGAGACTGGGGTCAACTTGGGGGTCCGGCAATGGAGGGGATCGCGTGCCCCTTGTTGCGCTCCAGGGCCACTCGGTACACCCGCGCGGCCACGGCCACGTCCTCGATGGCCAGACCGAGGGATTTGAACAGGGTGATTTCTTCGGGGCGGCTTCTGGGAGGCCGTCGTCCGGTGACCACTTCCCCCAGCTCGCCAACCTGTTCCCAGTGCAGGAGTCCTCTTTCAATGGGCCGCAGGAATTCACCGCACTCCAGCCGGGCCTGATCCCTGGAATCGACCACGATGGCGCCGCAACGTCTCAGGCAGGCTTCATCCAGCTCCCTCCGGGCCAGGGAATTGCCTCCGGCCGCATTGATGTGGGTTCCCGGTCGGATCCGCCCACCGTCAAAGACCGGATGGGAAGAGTTGGTGATCGTAATCAGGATGTCGCTCTCATCCACCACGGCTTCGGCCGATTTTGCCGGCAGGCAGGGAACCGCCAATCGCTCCTGCATGGCCTCACAGAAGTGTTCGAGACGGTCGGCTGTGCGGCAAAAGGCCAGGACCCTTTGGACGGGACGTACCCGGCAGACGGCCTCCAGTTGGCTGCGGGCCTGCCATCCGGCTCCCAGGATGCCGGCGGTTTGCGCATCCTGGCGGGCCATCCAGCGGGTGGCCACGCCGCTGGCAGCGCCGGTGCGTACTTGTCCCAGGAGGTTGGCTTCCATCATGCAAACCAGGGCGCCGGTCCCGCTTTCGTAAAGCCAGAAGTAGAACTGCAGACGTCCTCGAAATACGGTATAGGCCTTGTAGCCCATGTAGCCCAGCTCGGGCAGGGAAGCCGCCATCAGGTGCAGGGAGCCCTGGGGAAGGTGCAGCCGGCGCCTGGGAATGTTTTCGGCTTTTCCCGTTCCCAGGTGGCGGAAGGCCGTTTCGACCGCCTCCAGGGCGATCGGCATGGTGAGGAGCTGCTCGACGTCGGCTTCGGTCAGGTAGAGCATGGGGTCACCTTATTCGCAACAAGGGAACTGAGCGGCACGCAACGGAAGTGCATGCGGGCGAGACGCCCGCGCTCCCGGAGGGGTGCCTCTTCCCGTCACTCCTGCTCCTCGAGGGGGCGCCCGCTAGAATATCGATTCTCGGTTCGCTATAGAAGCCCTTTCGCGGCGGAGCCACCGGGTCGCGACTCCCGGTAGGCCGGCCGCGGGGGCCTGTCTGGAATTCTAGGGAGTCGGGTGTTAGAGTAACCGCACGGTGATGCTGCACCTCCAGGTCTCGGGGGCGCGATCCTGTTTCGGGCCATGGCAGCCGGCGACGTGGCCATCCGTTGAGGGAATTACGGCAGTGGAAATCCTTGCCGCCAACCGGGAGATATTGATTGCGCTCCTGGTCAAGTTGGGGATCATCGCCTCCCTGGCATCCTTGCTGACCCGTTCTCAAACCTTTCGCAAGACGCTTTTTGCCGAGGAGAGGGAAACCGCCGAGAAACTCACCCTCATTCGGTTTTGGGGGCTGCCGCTCTGTATCGGAGTGGTCATCCGAGGCGCCGGGGTAGGCAGCGGGACGGTCAATCCTTTCGCTGCCTTCGATCTCAGCCTGGAGGGCACTTTCATTGCCGGCCTGCTGGGCGGCACCCTTGTCGGAGCCATTGTCGGGGGCTGCGTGGGGATGGTGGCGCTGCTGCAGCAGCAGGAGTGGGCGGCCTTGGCGCTCTACCCGACCTTGGGGCTGTTGAGCGGTCTACTGCGCAACCTTTCGCCCAGGAAAGAAGAGATCTGGAATTTCTCGCCCTTCGTTTTCATCAACCTGGTTCTTTCCTTCTTCTCCCGGCAGCTTTTCAGCAAGAGCGGCTGGCAGCTCATCTTCTTTTTCAGTTGCATAGGCGTGGAGACTCTGAGGCAGGCGCTGGGACAGGCCTTGACCTCGACACGGCTGTTTTATCTCCCCACCGACAGCTTCATCGTGTTTGTCCTGATACTGGTCGCATCGCTGAGCTGCGTCGGAGTCACGCTGAAGGTCTGGAATAACACCCGCCTGGAAATCAAGCTTGCCGAGCAGGAGGTGCTGGTGGTGAAGGCTCGGCTGGATGCCCTGGCCAACCAGATCAATCCTCATTTCCTCTTCAACACCCTGAATTCCATCGCTTCGCTCGTCCGTTCCAACCCCGCCAAGGCAAGAGCCACTGTCCTGAAGCTTTCCCACATCCTGCGCAAGCTGTTGCAGGGACACGAGAACTTCATTCCCCTGCGGGAGGAGGTGGAGTTTATCGACAACTACCTGGACATCGAAGTGAGTCGCTTCGGGAAGGACAAGCTGCGAGTCGAAAAGGAAATCGACGATCGGACGCTGTCCTGCATGATCCCCAGCATGATCCTGCAGCCGATCATCGAGAACTCGATCAGGCACGGAATTTCGCCCAAGATTGAAGGGGGCCGAATCAGGATTTGCTCGGCGCTCCAGGAGGAGCGTCTGTGTATTCAGGTTGCCGATGACGGGCTTGGAATTTCCAACGACAAACTGTCTTCCATCTACCATTCCGGAATCGGAATCAGCAACGTCCTGGAGCGGTTGAAGGTGGCCTATCAGACCGATTTCGCATTCACGGTGAGCAGCCGGCCCGGGGAAGGCACCTTCACCCATATTGAAATTCCTCTGCAGGAATCCCGGGAAATCCGGACCGCCGGCGCCTGATTGGTCCCCGGGGAGAGAACGTCCTGAGATGCCTATTTCCTGTATTCTGGTCGACGATGAGGAGTTGGCCCTGGAGGAGCTTCACTTCCTGCTGGATTCGGTTCCCGGCGTCGGGGTGGTGGGCCAGGGC
>JAPOZE010000375.1 GCA_026706225.1 Acidobacteriota bacterium | reverse complement strand
GAAGAGCATTGAGCAGCGCTGCCAGGGAGGTGACCAGCGCCAGCACCCGGTAGCCGATGTGGTCGATGAGCAACAAGTTGGCCGTGATGCTGAGGGCCACGGTTGCGGCGCTGATGAGAACCGGGATGCGGGGTCGATCGAGCGCATAGAAGGCCGGCACCATGAGCTTGATAGCCGAATAGGCAGCCAGTCCCAGCGCATAGTAGATGAGCGCCCATGCGGTCTCCAGTGTGTCTGAAGCCGTGAATTCTCCTCGTTCGTAGATCAGGGACACCACCGGATGGCTGAGACAGATGAGTCCCAGAGATGCCGGGACGTTGAAGAAGAGCGAGAGGCGCAATGAGGAGGAAAGGGTGTCGCGAAGTTGCCGGGACCGATGGTGTGTGGCGTGGGCGGAAAGGGTAGGCAGAGCCGCCGAAGCGATGGCCACTCCGAAGATACCGATGGGTAGATACATCACGCGAAATGCGAAGTTCAGCCAGGTTATCGCCCCCTGCTGCTGGTAGCTTGCCAGCCATGTGTTAACCAAGAGGTTGACCTGGGTGGCGCCCAGGCCCAGGGTTCCCGGACCCATCAGCAGCAGGACCTTCTTGAGGCCCGGATGGTCGAAGGAAAAACCCAGGCTGTAGCGAAAACCGAGTTTGAGGAGGGAAGGGAGCTGGACCACCGCTTGTAGAGCCCCGCCGAAGATGACCCCTATGGCCATTCCCGTCACCGGGTCGATTCCATGGGCCGGCAGCAGCCAGTACAGCGAAAGCGCCACCAGAATGGATCCCAGGTTGAAAACGGCCGGCGCCAGGGCGGGAATGAAGAACTTGCCGTGACAATTCAGCATTCCCATGGCAACGGCACCCAGAGCCACCAGGAGCAGAAAGGGCAGCATGACCTGGGTCAACAGGACGGTGAGCTCGGACTTGCCCGGTTCGTCCCTGAAACCGCCGACGATGTTGTCCACCAGCCAGGAGGCATTGAAGATCCCCAGCAGGACGATCAGGCCCAGAACAATCACCAGGAAGTTGATGACCATTGAGGCCAGACGCCAGGCGGCCGAGGGACCCTGGCGCTGCAGGATCGTGGTGAAAGTAGGCACGAAAGCCGCACTCATGGCCCCTTCGGCGAAGAGATCCCTCAAAAGGTTGGGGATCCTGAATGCGGCGAAGAAGGCGTCGGTTTGGAAGCGGGTGAACAGAGCCGCCAGGATGGTTTCCCGTACGAGCCCCAGGATCCGGCTGATGATGGTCGCAAGGCTGATCAGCCCGGCGGATTTGACTAGCGGAGGGGGCTCGTGGGTCATCAGGTCAAACGCCGGGGGAGCGAATGCAGGCTACTTCATAAGGTCTTCAACTTTTCGTTGAAGTTGTCTGAGCGACTTGTTTATTTCCGGCAGCTTGGTGAAGATCGCCGAACATTTCAACCAAAGTCGGTTGTCGATGGCGGGGTAGCCGGAGACCAATTTGCCCGGTGCGACATCGGAGGGGATTCCGGTCTGCGCGGTTGCGATGGCGCCGTCGCCGATCCGGCAATGTCCGGCCACGCCGACCTGGCCGGTCAGGATCACGTCGTCCCCCACGTCGGTGCTTCCGGCCAGACCCACCTGGGCACAGAGAAGGGTGTTCCGACCCACCTTGGAGCCGTGCCCTACCTGGACGAGATTGTCCACCTTGGCTCCCTTGCGGATGCGGGTTTCACCGACGGCGGCCCGGTCCACGGTGGCATTGGCTTGAACCTCGACCTCATCTTCCAGAACGACGGGCCCGGACTGAGTGATCTTGGCGTAGCTTCCGTCCTCCCGCTTGGCGAAGCCATAGCCGTCGGCGCCGATGACGACACCGTTCTGCAGGGTCACGCCGTTGCCGATGGAGCAGTTTTCGCGAACGCAGGCATGGGAGTGGGCGGTAAAGTCGTGGCCGATGGCAACCCCGGAATAGATCACCACGTGAGGGTGCAGAACGGCGTTGTCTCCGATGACCACGTCCCGGTCGACAATCACAAAGGGACCGACCGAGGGATTGCTGCCGATCACCGCGTTGCCGGCAATGACGGCCGTCGCATGGATTCCCGGCGGCGGAAGGGGGGCCTTGTAGAACAGATCGATGGATTGGGCGAAACTCAGGTAGGGGTTGCCGGAGCGGAGCGTGCTGATGGTCAAGGGAGGAAAGTCCCTGGATACGATGATTGCCGAAGCCCGGGTGGAGCGAAGACTCTTCTGGTACTTGCGATTGGCGAGAAAGGTCAGTTCGCCGGGCCGCGCTTCGTCGATGGGGGCTACACCGCGGATAGGCAGATCGCCGTCCCCCTCGAGGTCGCAGTTCAGAGCCTTGGCAATCTCGGCAAGAGTCATGGCGGGCGGGCTCGGGGCAGCTTCCGGCAACGACTGGAATTATATTAGGATAACAGTGGCGTCAAGGGAACGCGCGCGTCAATGGCCAGCGAAATTTCAGGATTCATCAACTACCTTACGGTCGAAAAGGGACTCTCCAGAAACACCTTGAACGCCTACAAGTCGGATCTGGCAAAGCTCCAGCTGTTTCTGGAAGCGCGGAATATCTCTCCGTGTTCGCTGGCTCAGAGTCACCTGCAGGAATTCTTGAAAACGCTTCAGCTCGACGCCGGCTCCGCTTCGACAGTTCTGTCCGAGTTCCAGAAATTTCTGAAAGAGCGGAAACTTTCTCCGGAATCCCTGACTCCGAGCCAGCGGCAGGAATTTTTCAAGAAGCTTCGGCAGGAACCTCTCGACGCCGGCGCCATTTCCAGAGTTCTGTAGGAGCTCCGGAAATTTCTGAAAAAGCGAAAACTGTCCCTGTCATCCTTGACTCCGAGCCAGCGGCAGAAATTTATCCGGAAGCTTCGGCTCGACGCCCGCTCCATTTCAAGAATTCTGTCAGCGGTTCGCGGCCTTTGCCGCTGGATGGTGCTGGAAGGAAGACGGACCGAAGACCCCTCCGAAAACCTGGAGTTGCCGAAGGTCTGGAAAAGGCTTCCAGGCGTGCTGTCCCTGAACCAGGTGGAAGAACTGCTGTCCCGACCCGATCAGAAGGAGCCCAGAGGCTATAGAGACAAGGCCATGCTGGAGGTCCTTTATGCGACGGGTTTGCGCGTTTCCGAGCTGGTGTCTCTCCGGGTCAGGGACCTGAAACTCGAGGTGGGGTATCTGGAATGTCAGGGAAAGGGCGGAAAGGTTCGGGCGGTTCCGCTGGGCGACTCCGCCAAGGAGGCACTGGAGCAGTACCTGCATCAAGCCCGACGGAGTTTGGACAAGGGAAAGGGCTCTTCTCTGATCTTCTTGACCAACCGAGGGAAGGGGATGACTCGTCAAGGGTTCTGGAAGATGCTGAGGCGTTACGGCAAAGACGCGGGAATCCGGTCGTCTCTCAAGCCCCACGCAGTGCGCCATTCCTTCGCAACCCACCTGTTGCAGCGGGGCGCCGACCTTCGGGCGGTTCAGATGATGCTGGGTCACTCCGACATCTCCACCACCCAGATCTACACCCACGTATTGAAAGAGCGCCTGAAGGAGATCTACCGGGAGCACCATCCCCGAGTCTAGCGTTGCGTTTTCAAGAGAAATTCGTGTTCATTGGTGTCCATTCGTGGTTCGCTCCTCATCTTCCTGCGGGGTGTGCGGGGTGTGCGGGGTGTGCGGGGCGTGCAGCGTGGTTCCCGCCAGGGGGATCGAGACCAGGAAGGACGTCCCTCGACCGACTTGGCTTTCTACCGCGATGGTGCCGTCGTGGTCCTCGACGATCTTTTTGGTAATGGACATTCCCAAGCCGATACCCGTGTGCTTGCCCTGAGTGAAGAAGGGCTGGAAAAGGATGGCTTGCAGGTGGGGGGGAATGCCGGCTCCGTCGTCGCTGAGCCGGATGCAGGCCTGGCCCTCCCGGATGTGGCTGCGTATGGCGAAGGTGCCCCGACCCTTCAGCGCATCCTTGGCATTGACCGCGATATTCAGGAGAGCCCTCCTGAATTTGTCCTTGTCGATGGCGACCCGGGCATCACAGTCGAGTTTCTGCACGAAACGGGTGTTGTCGTTTCGGAACAGGGCCTGGATTTCCATGCAGTAGTTTCTTAGAACCTGATCGAGGTTACAGGTTTCCACCGACATGCGGGTCTTCTCGTCCCTGGCGAAATGCAGTATCTCGTCCAGCATTCGTTCCATGCGTTCGACCTCGAAACGGATGAATGCCAGGCACTCCTGTTTTTTGTCGAACGACAGGTATAAGCCCCTC